>JAFNVE010000120.1 GCA_017379955.1 Tidjanibacter sp.
GTAGTGGGTCTCCTTCTTGTTACGCACACGGAACAAGGGGGTCTGCAAGATGTAGAGGTGACCCAAGCGGATGATATCGGGGAAGAACTGCAGGAAGAACGAGGTCAGCAACAAACGAATGTGCATACCATCGACATCGGCATCGGTTGCAATCACAATCTTGTTATAGCGCAGATTTTCAATATCTTCCTCAATATTCAGCGCAGCCTGCAAGCGGTTGAACTCCACATTCTCATAGACCAACTTCTTGGTCAGTCCATAACTATTCTTAGGCTTACCACGAAGCGAGAATACCGCCTGAGTCTGTGCATCGCGCGACGAGGTGATAGAGCCACTCGCCGAAAGACCCTCGGTGATGAAAATCATCGTCTCGTTCTTGCGGGGATTCTTTACATCGTTGTAGTGGATCTTGCAGTCGCGGAGGTTGCTATTATTGAGGCTCACCTTCTTCGCCATCTCGCGCGCCTTCTTCTGCACACCCGAGATAGCCTTGCGCTCCTTCTCGTTCTCCTGAATCTTTTTCAGTAGAATCTGTGCAGTTTCGGGGTGCTTGTGGAGATAGTTATCGAGCTCACGACCCACAAAGTCGACAATAAACTGACGCACAGTCTGACCATCGGGAGCCATCAACTTCGATGACAAACGAATCTTTGTCTGGCTCTCAAACTCCGGCTCCTCGACACTCACGCTGATAGCACCAACAACCGAAGTGCGAACATCGCTCGGGTCGAAATCTTTCTTGAAGAACTCCTTGATAGTCTTTGCGATAGCCTCACGGAAAGCCGCCTGATGAGTACCACCCTGCGTGGTATGCTGGCCATTGACAAACGAGAAATAACTCTCGCCATAGCTGGTACCGTGGGTCAGAGCAATCTCAATATCCTCGCCTTTGAGGTGGATGGGTGCATAGAGAGGCTCATCCGAGAGATTCTCATTGAGCAAATCCAGCAAACCGTTCTTCGAGGTATAACGAGTGCCGTTGAGCGAAATTGTCAGACCTGTGAGCAGATAGGTGTAGTTGCGGAGTCGCTGCTCCACAATCTCCAGATTGTACTCATAGTCGCCAAATACCTCCTCGTCAACATGATAGGAGATAGTAGTACCATCCTTCTCGGCCACATTGCTCTCCCAGGTGTCCGAGACCTCGATACCTGTATTATAGCTTACGGTACGCGCCTCGCCACCACGCACACTTCGCGCAGTGAAGCTGCTCGACAGCATATTCACTGCCTTGACACCCACTCCATTAAGACCTACGGTCTTCTTAAATGCGCCCGAGCCATACTTACCACTCGTATTGATTTTCGACACCGCATCGCTCAGCGAAGCAAGAGGAATACCTCGACCATAGTCACGGATAGTCACCAACTTATCGGGCGAGATGGTCACTTCAATAAGGCTACCGGCTCCCATAATAAACTCATCGACAGAGTTATCGAGCACCTCCTTAATCAAGGTGTAGATACCGTCGTCGGGTTGTGTGCCATCGCCGAGTTTACCAATCCACATACCAGGTCGCAGACGCATCTGGTCGCGTGTGGAGAGGGTTTTAATATCTTTCTCAGTATAGTTTACTGCCATTGTATATATCTGTTTTTCTCTTTCTCTTCTAAATCAAAAGTGGTCGGTCGCAAAGGAAACTATTCTCTTTGACAACTCTTGTCACTCCTGCCACTATTTTTCAGCCTTTATCTCTGCAAGTGCCTCGGCAGCCATCGCCTGCACCCTCTTGGAGAGTTCCTTAGGCTCACTTGCCACAACCTCCTCAGCAGGAATCGGAGGCAACATCCTCAACCTGACTGTGCATCGAGCAATCTTCCAACCATCGAAAAGCCTGTCTGTTCCATCCATCACGCAGGGCAGAATCTGCACTCCTGCATCGTGAGCCAGGTAGAAAGCACCATCCTTATAGCGGTGAATTTCGCCATCCTTGCTACGAGTACCCTCGGGAAACATATTGACACTTATGCCATTAGCCAAAAATGCCTTGCCTTTCTCCATCATCACCTTGGTCGATGCGGCATTTCCGCGATTGATAGCGATATCGCCTCTCTCCCACAACACCCAACCGAAAACGGGAATCTTGTAGACCTCTCGTTTACTCACCCACTTGAACAGATAATTGAGGTTGAACATTACGGGAATATCGAGCATCGAGCGGTGGTTAATCACCACAACACAAGGCCTCTGTGGGTCTAAGTTCTCTGCACCCTCCACCTTCAACTTCCAGCCTGGAACAGCCACAAAAAGGCTACTCGACCAGAAACGACAAGCCCACTGCATGGCCCTGCCCTTACGGTCGAAGAGCAGACTATAAAGCCAAATAATCGTATGGACAATCACAAAGAGTACCACCCAGGGCACCAATAATATATATGTCAAAAGGGACAAAACCGCTCTCATATCTCAATCATTTACTCCCCAATGGGGCACAATTATCCAATTTAGGCCACAAATTTAGCACTCTTTTTTGGAGTAACTAACCCCAAACTCCAAAACTTATTAACATTTTTTCACCCTCTTTTGCTCCACTTTCGCCACATCTCTCCCTCTAACCGCCACCAAATCAAGCAGAGATTTAGAGATAAAATAGAAAAAGAGTATCTTTGCAGTGAAAACAGAAAAACCTAAAAACACCTATATAATATATAAGGTATGAAAAAAGCATATGTATTCCCAGGTCAGGGCGCTCAATACTCGGGTATGGGCAAAGACCTCTACGAGAGCAACCCCAAGGCTCGCGCACTATTCGACAAAGCAGACGAGATTCTCGGCTTCAAGATATCGGAGATTATGTTCGGTGGCACCGACGAGGAGCTGAAACAGACCCGCGTCACTCAGCCCGCAATCTTCCTCCACTCGGTAGCACTTGCTGTTGCTCTCGGCGAGGAGTTCCAGCCCGATATGGTGGCGGGTCACTCGCTCGGCGAACTGAGCGCACTCACCGCAGCCGGCGCACTCTCCTTTGAGGACGGCTTGCGTTTGGTGTCGGCTCGCGCTGAGGCTATGCAGAAGGCGTGCGAGGTAAAGCCCTCGACAATGGCAGCCGTTATCGCACTTGCCGACGAGAAGGTCGAGGAGGTTTGTGCGGGTATCGATGGCGTCGTTGTTGCCGCAAACTTCAACTGCCCGGGTCAGGTTGTTATTTCGGGCGAGGTAGAGAGCGTTCAGGCAGCGTGCGTGGCACTCAAAGAGGCCGGCGCAAAGCGTGCACTGCCCCTCAATGTTAGTGGTGCCTTCCACTCGCCTATGATGGAGCCTGCGCGTGCCGAATTGCAGAAGGCAATCGAGGCAACCGAGTTCCACGCACCCCGCTGTGCAGTATATCAAAATGTTGATGCTCAGCCCCATACCGACCCCGTAGAGATTAAGCAGAACCTGATCGCACAGCTTACTTCGCCCGTGCGCTGGACTCAGTCGGTGGAGCGTATGTGTGCAGATGGTGCGACTGCTTTTGAGGAGTTGGGCCCGGGTCAGGTATTGCAGGGATTAATCAAAAAAATTAATAAAGAGGTGGAGGTTTCATCAAAACAGACACTCTAATTATTAAAAATCCACAAGCCGACAACTCAACACCCTGATATTAGGAGATTTAAGTTTATAATAGATTTTTGAAAATTTTTAAATACTTTACTTTTGCAGGGTTTTAGCGGCTTTTAGGGCGGATTTGTTAATCAAACAAGGAGAGTCGAATCGCAAAGATTCGGCTCTTTTTTTGTTAAACAACAAGGTAGTATTTAAAATTAATCTTAAAAAAATGTCTATTTTCTAAAAAAAATCACTAAAAATTTAAAAAAAATTAAAAAGCAGCATTGTTTTTAAAATTTTTCATTTTATATTTGTATCGAATTAGATTACTAAAAAATTACCCGACGTGGAAGAGGAAAAAAATTTGGTGCTTTTGAAGGATTTCTTCAATCAGCAGGATGACGAGACCAAAGGTATCTCGCACAAAAACCTGTTGATTAAGCGCGGCATCATAGCCTATATGGCTGTAAATGGCGAGTGTACCATTGCGGAACTCACCAAGGAGCTCCACGTCAGCGTGCCAACCATCACCAAACTTGTAGGCGATTTGGTTACCGAGAACATCGTGACCGACAATGGTAAGGTCGAGACTGCCGGTGGTCGTCGCCCCAACGTATTCGGTTTGGCGAACACCGCTATCTACTTTGCGGGTGTCGATATTGGCCGCGATTCTATCTATTTCGTACTCACCGACCTCAAAAATAACGTCATCCTCAGCACCATCGAGTCGACATTTGAACTCGCTGATAATCAGCAGTGTCTGGCTCGTATTTGTCAGAAAATCAATCATTTCCTTGACAATTGCGGTGTTGAGCGCAACAAGATTCTCGGTATGGGTGTATGTATTGCCGGCCGTGTTGACTCGAACACAGGTCGCAGTTATATGTACTTCACCTCCAACCACCAATCCCTGCGCGAGATTATCGAGGAGCAGACCGGTGTGAACGTACTGCTCGAGAACGACACCCGTGCTCGTTGCTATGCGGAGTATTTCGCAAGTGGCAACAAAGAGGAGAGCAATATCCTCTACCTCCATTTGGGTCGTGGTGTGGCGATTGGTATCGTGACCGACGGCAAGCTCTACTATGGCAAGTCGGGTTTTGCGGGCGAGTTTGGTCACACACCCTTCTTCAACAACGAGATTATCTGTGCTTGCGGCAAGAAGGGCTGCTTGGAGACCGAGGTGTCGGGTATAGCTATCGAGGGTAAGATGATGCGCCAGATTCAACAGGGCGTAAACTCGATACTCCGCGAGAAGTACGATGCGGGTGAGCATATCCACATCGACGATATCATCTCGGCCGCTAAGAACGACGACAACCTCTCGATTGAGCTTATTGAGGAGGCTGGTGAAAAGATTGGTAAGAGTATTGCATTTCTGATTAACATATTCAACCCCGAGCTGGTGATTATCGGTGGTAACCTCGCTCAGGCTGGCGACTATCTGATGTTGCCCCTGAAATCGGCCACCAACAAGTACTCACTCAACCTGGTGTATAAGGATACCAAGTTCCGCTTGTCGCAGATGGGCGCAGATGCGGGTGCTCTGGGTGCTGCTATGTTGATACGCAATAAGATAATTGGATTGTAGGATAAGTAAGAGTAGGCGATTATGAACGCATTGGAAACCGATATCATCCGCCTCCGCGCCCTGGAGCCCGAAGATGTGGATGTCCTCTACAAATGGGAGAACGATACCAATATCTGGAAGGTGAGCAACACCGTCGCACCCTTCTCGCGCTACATCCTGCGCCAATTTATCGAGAATCAGAAGTATGATATCTATGAGACTCGCCAGATGCGTCTGATTATCGAGTCGAAGAAGAGCGGTAAGCCTGTTGGCAGTATCGACATCTTCGATATCGACCCCTACAACCAGCGTGCAGGCGTGGGTATCCTCATCTACGACAAGGAGGACCAGGGTCAGGGTTATGCATCGAGCGCACTCTCGGCACTCATCCGCTACGCCTTCCACATCCTCTGCTTCAACCAGCTCTACTGCAACATCCTCTCGAACAACACACGTTCACTCAACCTCTTCAAGAGTAAGGGTTTCAGCGTTGTGGGCCTCAAACGCGAGTGGGTAAAGACCACCACCGACTGGCTCGACGAGTATATGTTGCAACTCATCAACCCGATTAAATAACAACAACACAATAATTTACCGATTCACACTCACGCCCTCAGCCATAAGACTGAGGGCGTTTTAATCTTAGGTATGCGAAAAAAGAAAAAAGTTCGTTATCTTTGTGGTCTAACGCAAGAGAAAATTTATTTGCAAAACATAAAATCGAAAGAAAAATGAAAGTAGAAGCACAGAAATTCGTACAGCTCACCTATGAGTTGATTGTTGATGGTCAGTTGGCTGACCAGGCTACCAAGGAGCGTCCTCTTGGTTTTGTATTTGGTGCAGGTTTCCTCCTTCCCAAGTTCGAGGCTAACATCGAGGGCAAAGAGGTTGGCGATACCTTCGCCTTCACCCTCACTCCCGAGGAGGGCTATGGCGTGAGCAATCCCGATATGGTAATCGACGTTCCCACCGCTGCATTTATGATTAACGGCAAGGTAGAGGATGGTCTGCTCGTAGTTGGCAACCAGATTCCTATGATGACCGCTGACGGTATGCACGTTGTAGGCGTAGTGACCGAGGTTGGCGAGGAGAGCGTTAAGATGGACTTCAACCACCCCATGGCCGGCAAGACCCTCAATTTCAGCGGTGAGATTGTAGAGGTACGCGAGGCTACCGAGGCTGACTATCCCCACGCACACGGCGGTTGCAACTGCGGTGACTGCAACTGTGGCGACTGCGGTGATGGTGGTTGCGACTGCGGCGATAAGGGTTGCTGCTAATAATCTATTCGGAGTAGGTCGCTATGGTAAAGGTTGCACTGATACACGTTGCTGAGGAGTGGCGCACAGGACAGACCATCTGCCTGGAACGTTTGCCTCAGGTAGGTGACTTGGTGTGGACTCGTGCCGAAGAGCGCAAATCGGGTACGGATATGTTTGTCGTAGAGAGGATTATGCACGCTGAGTGCGGCACCAACGACGA
>JAFNVE010000121.1 GCA_017379955.1 Tidjanibacter sp.
ACCCGCCATAAGGTCTGTGAGCAGGTCGCAAAGGTAGTGGCAACGGCTGTTGCGGTGCTCCATACGGATAGCAATCGTTATCTGGTCGGCAGGCACCGCACGCTCCACCTCCAACCTGCGGGGCGCACTCTGCACAGGCTCAGCCTCTGGCACAAAGAGTGGAGCAGGGGTCGAGGGTATATCGCCAAACCACTCTTCAGCCATTGCAATCATCTCATCCTCAGGAATATCTGCCGAGAGGGAGAGGATAGCATTTGAGGGCTGGTAGAAGCGGTCGTAGAAGGCACGCACCTCGTCAAGCGATGCAGCGCGTATGTGGTCGGGCGAAAGTCCGATGGTTGCCCAGCGATAGTGGCTCTTCTGATAGGCCTCACCACGCAGGAGCATCCATTGGTCGCCATAGGGCTGGTTCAGATAACGCTGATTGAACTCCTCGACCACCACACTCTTCTCTGCCGCAAGTGCCTCGGGCGAGATGTTGAGCCCCGTCATACGGTCAGCCTCCAAGTAGAGGGCGGTGGCAATGTTCTCACGCGGAAGGGTGATGTAGAAGTTGGTGTAGTCGGCAGTGGTGTAGGCGTTGTTCTCGCCACACGCTGCCTGCACAGGAGCATCGAAGTCGGGCACACGCTCCGTACCTCGGAACATCAGGTGCTCAAATAGATGGGCAAACCCCGTGCGCTCGGGGCTCTCGTGCTTCGAGCCAACGCGATAGAGGAGGTTTACAGCCGCCATCTTCGAGGCCTGGTCGCGGTTCACCACAACCTCCAACCCATTGGACAATATCTTTGACCTATATTCTATCATTTTTTACAGTTTTGTACGTTTTAATGCTTATCGGATTTGGAATGTTGGGCAGTATGATTTAGCCAAAAATTGTCGCTAAAAAACCTCTGCAACTCTCCGACTCACAACCCACAAAAATACCAAATAATTGGAAAATCACCAACCGAGCCTCCCCAAAGTGGCGGGAGGGCAATATCGGATGGCGAAAAAATAGGGCGCGAGATTTGATAGTTAAGCAAAAATATGTACCTTTGTATGGTGAGTATTAAGCTGTTAGCAAAATAACAACAATCTTTTGCAACATCATTGATACCCTTTCCAACTGATAATTAAGTATATAAATCTATACACAAAAACAAACACAAATGGAAAACAAGAAATTTATCACTTGTGATGGTAACTACGCTGCTGCCTACATTGCCTATATGTTCAGCGAAGTAGCTGCTATCTACCCCATCACCCCCTCGTCGACAATGGCTGAGTTGGTTGATGAGTGGTCGGCTGCCGGTCAGAAGAATATGTTCGGTGAGCGTGTAAAGGTTGTCGAGATGCAGTCCGAGGCTGGTGCGGCTGGTGCCCTCCACGGCTCGTTGCAGGCTGGCGCACTTACCACCACCTTCACCGCTTCGCAGGGTCTGTTGCTGATGATTCCCAACATGTACAAGATTGCAGGTGAGTTGCTCCCCGCTGTGTTCCACGTTTCGGCTCGCGCACTCGCATCGCACGCACTCTCGATTTTTGGCGACCATCAGGACGTTATGGCTACCCGCCAGACTGGTTTCGCTATGCTGGCTACCGGTAGCGTTCAGGAGGTTATGGACTTGGCAGGTGTTGCACACTTGGTGGCTATCAAGTCGCGCGTACCCTTCGTTCACTTCTTCGACGGTTTCCGTACTTCGCACGAGATTCAGAAGGTTGAGCAGATGGATCGCGACGCTCTGGTTGCTCTCCTCGACAAGGAGGCTCTCGCAGGCTTCCGCGCTCGCGGTCTGAACCCCGAGCACCCCGTAACCCGTGGTACCGCACAGAACCCCGATATCTACTTCCAGGCTCGCGAGGCTTGCAACAGCTACTACGACGCAGTGCCCGATATGGTTGCGGAGGCTATGGAGCAGATTAGCAAGATTACCGGTCGTGAGTACAAGCCCTTCACCTACTACGGTGCACCCGATGCAGAGAATATCGTAGTGGCTATGGGTTCGGTAACCGAGACTTTGAAGGAGACTGTTGACTACCTGATGGCTCAGGGTCAGAAGGTAGGTGTTGTCAGCGTTCACCTCTATCGTCCCTTCTCGGTTAAGTATCTTGGCGCAGTTCTGCCCGAGACTACCAAGCGTATCTGCGTGCTCGACCGTACCAAAGAGCCCGGCGCAAATGGCGATCCCCTCTATATGGACATCGTTGAGGCATTTGCAAACTGCAAGGATATCCCCGCAGAGAATAAGCCTCTGATTATCGGTGGTCGCTACGGTCTTTCGTCGAAGGATACTACCCCCGCACAGATGTTGGCAGTATTCGAGAACCTTGCAGCTGCTGAGCCTAAGAATCAGTTCACCGTAGGCATCGTTGATGATGTTACCTTCCGTTCGCTCCCCGTGGGTGAGGAGATTTCGGCTGCTAAGCCCGGCACTTTCGAGGCTGTATTCTTCGGTCTGGGTGCTGATGGTACCGTAGGTGCAAACAAGAACTCGATTAAGATTATCGGTGAGACTACCAATAAGTATTGCCAGGCATACTTCTCGTACGACTCGAAGAAGTCGGGCGGTTACACCTCGTCGCACTTGCGCTTTGGTGACAACCCCATCACCTCGCCCTACCTGGTAACCACTCCCGACTTTGTGGCTTGCCACGTTCCCTCGTATGTTGACAAGTACGACGTATTGAAGGGTTTGAAGAAGGGTGGCTCGTTCCTCTTGAACAGCATCCACGATGCTGAGGGTATCAAGGAGGCACTGCCCGACCACATGAAGGTATATTTGGCTAAGAACAACATCAAGTTCTATATCATCAACGCAACCAAGATTGCATCGGAGATTGGTCTGGGCAACCGCACCAATACTATTATGCAGTCGGCATTCTTCAAGATTGCAAACGTTATCCCCTTCGAGAAGGCTGTTGAGGAGATGAAGCGATTCATCTACAAGAGCTATGGCAAGAAGGGTGAGGATATCGTGAATATGAACTACGCTGCTGTGGATAAGGGTGCTGAGGTTATCGAGGTTGCTGTTCCCGCAGAGTGGGCTAACATCGAGGTTAAGGAGGCAGTGGCTGCTGAGGACAACAGCGGTAAGCCCGAGTTCGTAAAGAACGTGGTTGAGCCTATCAACGCACTCAAAGGCGACCTTCTCCCCGTTAGCACCTTCCGTGGTCGCGAGGATGGTACCTGGGATAATGGCACTGCTGCCTGGGAGAAACGCGGTATCGCAAGTTCGGTACCCGAGTGGCAGGTTGACACCTGTATCCAGTGTAACCAGTGTTCGTATGTCTGCCCCCACGCAGCTATCCGTCCCTTCCTCTTGACCGATGAGGAGGCTGAGGCTTCGGGTGTAGCGACCAAGCAGGGCTTGGCAGCTACCAAGGCTTACAAGTTCCGTATGCAGGTATCGCCTCTGGATTGTACCGGTTGCGGTAACTGTGCTGATGTCTGCCCCACTCCTAACAAGTCGCTCGTTATGAAGCCCTTGGAGAGCCAGATGGGTGAGCAGGAGAATTGGAAATATATGACTGAGAAGGTTGGCTATCGCGACCAGGTGATGGACAAGAGCAAGACAGTTAAGGGCAGTCAGTTTGCACAGCCTCTGTTCGAGTTCTCGGGTGCCTGCGCAGGTTGCGGTGAGACCCCCTATATTAAGACTCTGACTCAGCTCTTTGGCGACAAGATGATGGTTGCCAACGCAACAGGCTGTACCTCTATTTATAGTGGCTCGGCTCCCTCGACTCCCTACTGCACCAACGCTAAGGGTCAGGGTCCCGCTTGGGCTAACTCGCTCTTCGAGGACAACGCTGAGTTCGGCTTGGGTATGCACCTCGGTATGGAGAAACTCCGTAACAAGGTTCAGGACCTGATGGAGAAGGCTATCGCTGAGTGCAACTGCTGCTCCGACGAGTTGAAGGGCGTTATGAAGGAGTGGATCGAGCAGCGCGGTAGCAGCGCAGGTAGCGAGGAGGTTAGCGCACGCCTCGTTCCTATGTTGGAGGCTTGTGGCTGCGACACCTGCAAGGAGTTGCTCGCTATGAAGGATCTCTTCGTGAAGAAGAGCCAGTGGATTATCGGTGGTGACGGTTGGGGCTACGATATCGGCTTCGGTGGTGTAGACCACGTTCTGGCATCGGGCGAGGATGTGAACATCCTGATTATCGATACCGAGGTTTACTCGAACACCGGCGGTCAGTCGTCGAAGGCTACCCCCGTTGGCGCAGTTGCTAAATTCGCATCGGCAGGTAAGCGCATCCGCAAGAAGGATATCGGTGCTATCGCAATGACCTACGGCTATGTATATGTTGCTCAGGTATCGGTTGGCGCAAGCCAGAACCAGCTGCTCAGCGTATTGCGCGAGGCTGAGGCATATCCCGGTCCTTCGTTGGTTATCGCTTACGCTCCCTGTATCAACCACGGTATCAAGGGCGGTATGACCCGCACCCAGAGCGTGGGCAAGGCTGCTGTTGAGTGCGGTTACTGGCACTTGTGGCACTACAATCCTATGTTGGAGGCTGAGGGCAAGAACCCCTTCGTGCTCGACTCGAAAGAGCCCGATTGGAGCAAGTTCCAGGCATTCCTCAACAAGGAAGTACGCTACACCTCGCTTTTGAAGGCATTCCCCGCTGAGGCTGAGGAGCTCTTCAAGGCAGCTGAGGAGAACGCTAAGTATCGCTACAACAGCTACGTTCGCCGTTCGAAGATGGAGTATTAGAGAGCCATCTAATTGATAATTTTCCTTGCGGGGCCGTCCATAACATACTTTGTATGTGAGGGTGGCCTCGCTTTGTATATATATAAAAGGTATAGAAAAATGCTGAGTTATAGGTGGAAATGTTATGAATGGGATATCGGTGGCAAAGATAGCACCGAGACCCTCGAAGGTACACTCGATGTTGCCGTGGGCACAAGAGTCGACCTCTATGGTTTTAAGGATATAACCATTACCTCGATTAGTCAACAGGCACTCTTTCTGAGCAACGGAACGGTGGTTAAGAAAGGGACAAGTGAGATTATCAACAGAACGATTGACGGCCACGAAGACCACGATGGAGTGCTGTGGGGTGGCGAAGAACTATCGCTCACCCTGACATATAAATAGAATAGGTGTGCCATTTTGAACTACGATGACTATATTCCGTACAAATATTATTGTAAATCTCACTACAATAGTCTATATTTGTGTATAGAAATACCAAACCATTAACCAAATACATTTTATGAAAACATTAAAATCTATTCTCGCTGTATTGGCAGTTACCTTTGCAGTGACAGCAAGTGCACAGACACTTAAAATGGAGCCCCAGGTAGTAGGCGTTACCACTTATGAGGCTTCGACCGCAGTTAACCTCGTGGTTGTAAAGCCCGAGATTAAGCTCGAGAACATCGATCCTTCGATTCTTACTGTAAACACCAATGGTACTGAGCGTACTGTTGTAAATGTTTATCCTTCGGACGCACGCGGTGCTTTCAACCCCGAGGGTCAGTACCTCGCACTGGGTCTTGCTAAGGCTAACGGCCGTGGCATTGGTCTGACTAAGGGCAGCGATGTTTGGAGAGATAACTACAGCGTTAAGGTAGGCCTGAAAGAGGGCAAGACTTTGAAGGTTGGCAAGCAGAAATATACTGCTATCGAGTGCTCGACCGACAAGGCTTTGAAGGACTTCATCTCGGAGGCTGACTACTTCAACAAGGGCACCTTCACCGGTAAGTATACCGGCCAGCCTGGTGATGTAACTCTGACCTATGCTGCATACGAGCCCTGGTCGCTGAAGGGTGATGGCGTTGCCAATCCTTTGGTAATCTGGTTGCACGGTGGTGGCGAAGGCGGTGTTGACGTATCGATCACCCTGCTCGGCAACGAGGTTGTATCGCTCATCCGTCCCGAGATTCAGTCGCACTTCACCACTGAGGGTGGCGAAGGTGGCGCATACGTTCTCTCGATCCAGTGCCCCACTATGTGGATGGGTACCTCGAAGGGCTTTGGTCACGGCGAGTATCCTTCGCTCTATGCTGACGTTCTGAAGTCGTGCATCGACGAGTACGTTGCTTCGCATCCCGATGTTGACCCCAACCGTATCTACCTCGGTGGTTGCTCGAACGGTGGCTATATGACTATGCATATGCTGATTCGCAATCCTCGCTACTTCGCAGCTGCATATCCTACCTGCCAGGCTTACCTGGACGAGAACATCTCGGATAACGATATCAAGTTGCTCGCTGAGGAGAACATCTGGTTCGTTCAGTCGTACGACGATACTACCGTAGATCCTAAGACCCACTGCATCCCCACCTTCCAGCGTCTGGTAAAGGCTGGTGCTAAGAACGTTTGGATGTCGATGTTCGAGAACGTAGTAGGTATGGACACTCCCGGTCAGCGCATTATGGGTCACTTCTCGTGGTGCTACGTCTTCAACGACGCTGTGACTATGTCGCAGGAGCAGAGCGAGGGCGATGTTAAGCCTACCAACAATGGTGGCGGTACCGTTGCTCCTCAGGGCCACGCAAACCTCTTCGAGTGGATGAACGCACAGGTTCTCACCGCTCCCGAGGCTGCACCCCAGCAGCAGGGCAGAAGATAATATTCAACTCAAATGATAAACAAGCGAGAGTAGCACAACTACTCTCGCTTGTTTGTCATTCTGCCCAGCATTCATG
>JAFNVE010000122.1 GCA_017379955.1 Tidjanibacter sp.
ATACTCCCTATACTCCCTATACTCCCTATACTCCCTATACTCCCTATACTCCCTATACTCCCTATACTCCCTAAACTCCCTAAACTCCCTAATCTCCCTAATCTCCCTCATCTCCCTCCTTTCTCCTTTCCTATTACTCCCATCCTTCCCTAAATCATTTTGAATTTTGAACTTTGCATTTTGAATTTCTATTATTTATAGGTATCTTTGTATGAATTATTTTTACTATAAAAGCGATGAAAGATTATAAGAGATATTTGGTGACCTCGGCGCTCCCATACGCTAATGGTCCTGTACATATTGGTCACTTGGCGGGCGTATATGTTCCCTCCGATATTTATGTGCGTTATTTGCGTCTGCGTGGCAGAGATGTAATCTGGGTTTGTGGCTCGGACGAGCACGGTGTGCCCATCACCATCAAGGCGCGCAATGAGGGCGTAACCCCTCAGGATGTGGTAGATAAGTACAACGATATCATCAAGCGTTCTTTCGAGGGTCTTGGTATCTCTTTCGATATCTACTCGCGCACCACTTCGCGTGAGCACTACCGCACAGCCTCCGAGTTCTTCCGCACACTCCACGACAAGGGTGTATTCTCCGAGGCCGTATCGCAGCAGTACTACGACGAGGAGGCTCAGACCTTCCTTGCCGACCGCTACATCATGGGTACTTGCCCCCACTGCCAGAACGACCGTGCCTACGGCGACCAGTGCGAGAAGTGCGGCAGCACACTCAACCCCACCGACCTTGTAGAGCCTCGCAGTATGATTTCCGGCTCGAAGCCCGTGATGAAGGAGACCAAACACTGGTACCTCCCTCTGGACAAGTATGAGCCCAAACTCCGCGAGTGGATTCTCGAAGAGCACAAGGAGTGGAAGCCCAATGTATATGGTCAGTGCAAGAGTTGGCTCGACCTCGGTTTGCAGCCCCGTGCCGTAAGCCGCGACCTCAACTGGGGTATCCCTGTGCCCGTAGAGGGTGCTGAGGGTAAGGTGCTCTACGTTTGGTTTGACGCACCTATCGGCTATATCTCGGCAACCAAGGAGCTCACCCCCGATTGGGAGAAGTATTGGAAGAGCGAAGATACCAAGATGGTACACTTCATCGGCAAGGACAATATCGTATTCCACTGCATCGTATTCCCCACTATGCTGATGGCACACGGTGACTACATCCTGCCCGACAATGTACCTTCGAACGAGTTCCTCAACCTGGAGGGCGACAAGATTTCGACCTCGCGCAATTGGGCTGTATGGCTCAACGAGTACCTCGAGGAGATGCCCGGCAAGGAGGATGTTCTCCGCTATGTACTCTGCGCAAATGCTCCCGAGACCAAGGATAACGACTTTACCTGGAAGGACTACCAGGCTCGCAACAACAACGAACTTGTGGCAGTCCTCGGCAACTTCGTAAACCGCGCACTCGTACTCACCGGCAAATACTTTGAGGGTAAGGTGCCCGAGTGTGGCGAGTTGAACGACTACGACAAGGAGATTCTCGGTCAGTTGCCAGAGATTAAGGCCTCGCTTGAGCGTAACATCGAGAACTACCACTTCCGTGAGGCACTCAAAGATGCGATGAACATTGCCCGCTTGGGTAACAAATATCTGGCAGACACTGAGCCTTGGAAACTTGCCAAGACCGATATGGAGAGGGTTAAGACCATCCTCAATGTCGCATTGCAGATTACTGCCAACCTCTCGATTGCTATCGAGCCATTTATGCCTTTCTCGGCAGCCAAGATTCTCAATATGCTTGGTTGCGAGAAGTTTGGCTGGGACGCTATCGGTAGCACCGACCTGCTCCCCGCAGGCCACACACTCGGCAAGGCAGAGCTTCTGTTCGAGAAGATTGAGGACTCGGTAATCGAGAAGCAGTTGCAGAAACTCGCTGACGCTAAGGCTGCTAACGCCGCTGCCGAGGTAAAGGCTGAGCCTCAGAAGGATGAGGTGTCGTTTGACGACTTCGGCAAGATGGATATCCGTGTTTCGACCATCCTTGCTGCCGAGAAGGTTGCCAAGACCAAGAAACTCCTGAAACTCACCGTCGATACCGGTATCGACAAGCGCGAGATTGTGTCGGGCATTGCCGAGCACTACTCGCCCGAGGAGTTGGTGGGTCGTCAGGTGTTGGTGCTTGTCAACCTCGCACCCCGTGAGTTGAAGGGTATTCTCTCGCGCGGTATGATTCTGATGGCTGCCGATGCAACAGGTAAGTTGGTGCTTCTCTCGCCTGAGATGGCCGTAAAGAGCGGCTCGGTGGTAGGTTAGAGTTTGAGAATTAGAATACAAGAACCTTAAAATATACTTTCGAAAATGAGCAAAGATTTAAATTGGGGCGAACTCGGATTTGGATACTACAAGACCAATCTCAATGTTCGCTGCGAGTACAAAGATGGCAAATGGGGCGAGATTACCACTACCGACAGTGAGTATATCCCTATGCACATGGCGGCTACCTGCCTCCACTATGGCCACGAGGTATTTGAGGGCTTGAAGGCCTTCCGTGGTATTGATGGCAAGGTGCGCCTCTTCCGTGCCGAAGAGAACGCTAAGCGTATGATTGACTCGGCAGACTACCTCTGCATGAAGGCTCCATCGGTGGAGTTGTTTGTTGATATGTGCGAAATGTGCGTTAAGGCCAATGCGGATTTTATCCCTCCCTACGGCACCGGCGCATCGCTCTACCTTCGTCCCCTGCTGATTGGCACAAGCGCCGAGGTGGGTGTTAAGGAGGCTAAGGAGTTCCTGATGATTGTCTTTGCAACCCCCGTTGGCCCCTACTTCAAAAATGGCTTCCGCCCCATCAGCACCTACTTGGAGCACGACCACGACCGTGCAGCACCCAAGGGTACAGGTCACGCTAAGGTGGGTGGTAACTACGCTGCAAGTATCATCTCGGGCACCAAGGCACACAACGAGGGCTATGCCGCTGTTTTGTACCTCGACCCCCGCGATGGCAAGTATATCGACGAGTTCAATGCTGCCAACTTTATGGCAATCCGCGACGGTGCATACATCACACCCAAGTCGCCCTCGATTCTCCCCTCGATTACCAATCGTTCGTTGCGTCAGCTCGCTGAGGACCTCGGTCTGAGAGTGGAGGAGCGCAGAGTGGCTGTTGACGAGTTGCCTACCTTTGAGGAGGTGGGTGCTTGTGGTACTGCTGCCGTTATCTCGCCCGTTGGCTCGATTTACGACCCCAAGGAGAACAAGACTATCGAGTACGGCTCGGAGGCTGGTCCCTGGTCGGTTAAGCTCTTCAATCTTTTGCAGGACATCCAGTATGGTCGCTGCGAGGATGTACACGGCTGGAACCGCATCATTGACGTAGAGTAAATATTTTCAGATAGTTATAGGGCTGCCCGACTTGTGTCGGTCGGCCCTATATCGGTAATAATCAAAGTATTATGAAAAAGATTGTTGGTTTTCTAGCAATTCTGCTTGGATTGGCTCTGGTGACCAATTGCACTAACGAGCCCGAGACCAAGAGAGCAGAACTCACCGTCGCGCCTACCTCAGTCACCTACGACCCCAATGTGGCGGCAAGCAATATCGTTGCGGTGAACTGCAATACCGAGTGGACCGTATCGCCCAGCCACGCAGACCTCAAATTGGACAAGACACGCGGCAACGGCAATGGTAGTATTGCTGTGCTCTCAATTCCTGCGGGTAAGAGTTACTCGTTTACCGTCAAGACCATCACCAACGAGGTTTACACCAACGAGGTGAGTGTTACCGTCACAGTCAACCGCTCCTCAAACGGAGGCAATGCCGGAGGCGGCGAACAGGGCGGCGGTAATGAACCCGGAAGCGGTAACGAGCCAAGCACCGACCCCAATATTGGCAAGTTGGTCTACAAGGAAACATTTGGCACTCAAACGATTAGCGGAACAACATACGCAGACACATACACCAAGTGGAGCACCACAGGCTCGGGCGCATCGAGTGTAACCTACGAGAGCATTGGCGCTAAAGTGCGCAATGATGACTACGGCTCGAAGGGTAAAATCGGCACCTACGAAGGTGCTTCGGGTGGCGTATATGTTCGTCTGTACGAGGGCGAGTCGTTCACTGCCAAGAATATCACTCTGCCTGCGGGCTCGGTGAATTATTCGCTCACCGTAGGCGGTGGCCAACCCGCAAGCGATATGGATATCTATGTTGGCGATGGCGACAAGTGGGTGAGATTGACCTACAACAACACCACTCCGTATAATACTTGGAAGCTGGGCAAGGCAACATTTACACTGAGCAAGTCGCGCGAGAAATTATCTATTCGCCTGATTGCCAACAAGTATCAGCAACACGGCATCAACTTCGACGATATCTCGCTTACCGTTAGCAGCGAGGCAGGTCAGGTGGTTAACATCGAGGAGGGCTCTGGATCTGGTGGCGACAGTGAGTCGATTGATGTTACCAAGATGGGCTGGGCGGAACTTCCCAAGATGGACAATAGCAAGTTGCAGTATGTGGCACTCTTTGCGGCTGACGCTAAGGGCAAGAGTGTCCGCAACTACTCGATGGGCTTTGACAAGAGCAAGAAGGCAGCACTTTGGGTTGCCTACCCGATGCACACCTGCTACACAAGTGGAAATGCAGGTCGTACCGATGATTGGGTAGCCAATCCTCTTATCTCGATTGGCGATCAGGCAAATGTAAGTTACTCCTACAAGGAGGATAGTGGCTCGGCAGCAGACTACAATCGTGGTCACCAGATTGCTTCGGCAGACCGTCAGGCAAGTGCGCAGATGAACGCACAGACCTTCTATTTCTCTAACTCTACCCCTCAGCAGAGTGCTTTCAATGGCGGTATTTGGGGTACATTGGAGAATGCTGTGCGCAACAAGCAGTGCTCCGACACACTCTATGTGGTGACCGGTGCACACTTCGCTTCGGGCGTGACAATGCCCAAGGCGTACGATAGCGATGACAAGGAGGTCGCCGTGCCTACCCATTATTATAAGGTGCTGCTTCGCACCAAGAAAGGCAATATCGGCAAGCCTATCAGCGACTGCTCAGCAAGCGAGTTGATAGCAATCGGCTTCTTGATGGAGCACCCCAAGAGCAACAAATCGCTTGATAAAACCTTCAAGGAGTACGCAGTGAGCGTAGAGGAGATTGAGGAACTGACAGGCCACACCTTCTTCCCCACAGCACCTGCGGAGGTGAAGAGTTCGTTCAAACTCTCCGACTGGAATTTCTAAGCACGGTGGGATACTGACTGCTGATAAAAAACAATCCTGTTAAACAAAGCACTCTGCAATTTGATATTGCAGAGTGCTTTGTTTAGTGTAGGGAATGTAGGGCCAATAGGAATAATAGGAGTAATAGGAGTAATAGGAAATATGGGAATTTAGGGAATTTAGGGAGATTAGGGATAATCCTTAAACTCCTTAAATTCACTAATCAAAAAGAGCTGACAGCAATTCGATATTGCTGTCAGCTCTTAATCATTTTGAATCTTGAATCTTGAATTTTGACCCAAAAAAGTCGTAGAATTGTGATATTTTTAGGCGGAGGGATTTGGGGAGCCGCGAAGCATACTTCTCGTATGTGAGCGGTTACCCAAGTCCCTCCAACACCAAAATAGCCAATTATACGGCTTTTTTACAGCCAGGTAAGTTTGCGCCAGATAGACTCCAGCGGCCCGCGCTTGTGGTTACGGAACCAATAGTAGCTGAATACCATCTGGAGAATCAACATACCGATACCAATAAGTGCGCTGACGGTGTGACGGCAGGTGAGGTGGAGTGCCAAGCCCCAGCCGTAGAAGAGGAACGAACCGAGGATACCCGAAAGGATATAGTTCGAAAGGCTCATCTTGCCGAAGTACGAAATCTTCATCAGGTTCTTTCTTGCCTTCTCGCGGTTGTAGAAGAGGAGGACAACGCCTGCCACAATCATCAACATCATAGCGAAGTTCTTCCACATATTGAGCATCACATTGAGCGAGTTAGCAATGGTACGGTTCTCTGCCAAGCCGGGGATGAACTCGTATGCAGGCCAGAGCACTGCAAAGCCCACGGTAGCCCACAACAACACCTTCTTCCAGGTCTGGAGGTTGTTACCCTCGTTGTAGAGGAGGCGGGTGCGACCGAGGTAGATACCCACGATGAAGAGGTAGATAGTCTGAGTCAGACGACCGTTCTCGATAGCCCACAGGAAGTTACAGGGCAGACCCTTCGACACACTCACTTTGAGGCACTCGATGAAGGATTCGCCAGCCTGACCAGCCATCATACCACCGAAGTACTGACCCGAGCCGAGGTTCAGCGGTGTGAGCTCGGGATTGAAGAGGGATGCAATGATGTAGCCTACCTCAATAGGTTGGATAATCAGCAACGCGAAGATAAGACCCAGCACCTTGTTCGACGCACGAATCAGCGGAATAACGAAGAAGCCGCATACTGCATAAACGGTCAGGATATCACCATTGTAGAAGCAGAGGTCAAAGAGACCAAAGCAGAAGAGGAGCACCAATCGCCAAGCAAAGCGGAGGCGGAAATCCTTACCCTTCTGAGCCTGGTTGTCGTGCTGGATAAAGAAACTCAGACCAAACATCACGGCAAAGATGGCATACATCTTACCTGCGAGCAAGAAGAAAATAGTATCCCACACACCCTGGTCGAGTTTTGCCATAAACTCACTTGCGGGAGCGGGGAAGCTGTAAAAGTTAAAGTGCTCAATGCAGTGAATGAGCAAGATACCTGCCAGAGCAATACCTCGCAACACGTCGGCAACATCGATGCGGGTGTTGGGCAGGGTCGAAGGGGTGTAATTACACTTCATTTGATTTAATATTTGAGTTAGTTAAAGTTTATCTAAACATTGACGGATGAGTGCGGCACTATCGCGAATCTCCTCCTCGGTGATTGTCAGCGGGGGCGAGATGCGGAATGCGGTGTCGCAATAGAGGAACCAATCGCTAAGGATACCCACCTCCTTGAACATAGCCATCATCGCAAACATACGCTCCGAGGAGCCAAGTTCGACAGCCAAGAGCAGACCGCTGCGGCGAATCTCCACCACTGCATGGTGGTCGGCAAGCAGGGTTTCGTACAAGGCACCCTTCGCCTCAACCTGTTCAACGAGTTTGTTGTCAAGTATATAGCGCGCTGCTGCCAAACCTGCTGCACAGCATACGGGGTGGCCACCGAAAGTAGAGATATGGCCGAGCACAGGGTTGTGAGTGAGGGCCTGCATCACCTCGCGACGCGCAGCAAAAGCACCGAGAGGCATACCGCCACCCAACGCCTTGGCAAGGCAGATGATATCGGGGATTACGCCATACTTGGCGCAGGCAAACATAGCACCCGAACGGCCCATACCCGTCTGTATCTCATCGAAGATAAGCATAGCCCCCACCTCGTCGCAACGACGACGCAGAGCCTCCAAGTAGCCCTCGGCAGGAGGGATAACACCCGACTCACCCTGCACAGGCTCAACAAGCAGGCAGGCGGTGCGAGTGGTAATCAGTTGAATATCATCGAAATTGTTGTATCTGATCTGGCGAACATCGGGGAGTAGGGGTCGGAATGCGCTCTTGTGCTCCTCACCACCCATCATACTCATCGCTCCGTGCGTAGAGCCGTGATAAGCACCCTGCATCGATATCATCTCGGGGCGACCTGTCACACGCTTTGCCAATTTAAGTGCACCCTCAACAGCCTCGGCACCCGAATTTAGGAAGTAGATAGAGTCTATCTCGCCAGGCAACTGCTCCGCCAGCAGTCTGGCATACTCAACTTGCGGAGTCTCAACAAGTTCGCCATAGACCATAACGTGCATATAGTCGCGTGCCTGACGACACACCGCCTCAACCACTGCGGGGTTGCCGTGGCCCACATTGCTCACCGACACGCCCGAAATCAGGTCGTAGTAAGGTTTACCCTCGGGGGTGTAGAAAAAGACACCCTCAGCACGCTCCACCTCCACCAGCATAGGCTCGGGCGAGGTCTGTCCAACGTGTTGCAGAAACTGTTTGCGTAAAATTTCACTCATCGTTCTTCTCCATATTTTCGTGCCATAATCCCCTTTGCGTCCTTTACGCTGCGCATCACCCACTCGTAGAGGAGTTGTGCGCGCTCATTGTCCGAGAGTCGCCAATCGAGATTGCTACGACGCAGACGCTCAGAGAGTTGGTATATTACAATTGCTGCCGAAGCCGACACATTTAGGCTCTCCACGAAGCCACACATAGGTATTCGCAGGAACTCATCGGCTGCCGCCTTTACCTCCTCGCTGATGCCCTCGTGCTCAGTGCCAAAGACAAGACAGAAGGGACCTGCCGCAATATCAAAATCCTCGGGAGTGGTGTCCTCCAAGTGGGGTGTAGTGGCGACAATGCGGTAGCCACGCTCTTTGAGTCGGAGGAGTGCGCTCTCGGTGGAGCGATACTTGTAGAGGTCAATCCACTTATCCGTACCACGCACAACGTGGGTGTTGGGAGTAAATCGGCAGATACTCTCCACCGCGTGGAGGTCCTGCACGCCAAACGCCTCACAGTGACGGATAAGTGCACTCGCATTTTGTGAGTGGTAGGTATTCTCGGCACAGATGGTCATATAACGAGTGCGCGCCGAAGCCACCTTCACCATATTCTCCACACGCTCGGGGAGCATAAACTCCGAGATATAGTCGAATCGCTCCTCAAACCACTCTGTCGGTGCGTCA
>JAFNVE010000123.1 GCA_017379955.1 Tidjanibacter sp.
AAAATCCAATAACCAATCTAATACAAAAAAGTTATGAAACGTACAATTTTATTGTTTGTTATGGGAGTACTATTACCCATTTCATTATTTTCTCAAAATCCTAAACTTAATCCACTTAATTATAGTGGCAAAATGTATGTGTCCTCTATGGAGGTAATAACAACACCTCGTTATGTTTCGTACGACGATCACGCACTTCTTAGTTCTGAACTCTCCGTGCCAAGTGTTGAAGCAATGCAGATAGAATTTGACTTCAAAAATAACGTCATTACTTATCCGCCTTCAAAAGAAGGTCAAGAACAAGGCGAAAAATTTCAGATTAAGAATGTTGTAGCCAAGACATATAAAGAAGGGTATTCAGAAACTATTGTAATATCTATGCAAAAGGTTAATGATCCAACGAAATTAGAGCTGGTATGGAGTGAGACAACAAATCCATATTTGCTTGAAATCACGCAAGGGGAAGATAACGTAACTATATTAAAATGTACACTCTCTCAAAAATTTTCGGTTCCCTCAATGGATCAAGTACTTATGCAATTATTTGAAGGAGGCTTCTATAATTAATTGGCAAATCCAAGCCTAAAAAAGATACACCGCACTACAAAATGGCGGTGTATCTTTTTTCTCAACTAACTTAAATTATATAGCTGGTGGTCGGGAGTTGTTATTATAACACACATTTTATATTTGGATCTTCATTTATCTCGCATTTCATTCGATTCAACCCTCGGCGCTCCTCTTCTGATAACTTTATGGCAGACTCCTTCTCTTCGATTATGATAATGTTATCATCACTTTATTCACGGGTACGAAAAATCGTACCCGTGAGTATGATAGAAAGTGAGGGGGATGGAAAGTGGGGAAAGTAGGAAATAATAGGAGCAATAGGAGTAATGGGAGTAATGGGAGTGTAGGGAGTGTAGGGAATTTAAGGAGTTTAGTGAGTTTAAGGATTATCCCTAAATTCTTTAATCTCCCTACACTCCTTAACCTCTCTAATTTCCTATTACTCCTATAATTCCCAAATTTCCCATAACTCCCACAAACAACAATCGAGAGTAGTTCGATACTACTCTCGATTGTTTATCATTTTGAATCTTGAATTTTGCATTTTGAATTCTCAATCCGCGGTGCAATATATCTCAGGAAGAGCCAGCGGAGCAACATTGAGAGGAGTGTGCCGAGTATCAGGCCGAACAGCACCTGGGAAGGGAAGTGGGCACCGAGGTAGATGCGCGACCAGCAGGTCATCAGCAGCCACACGCCCATAGCCCACCAATAGGCCTTGCCGCCAATCTCCCTGCCGAAGAGCAGGTAGACCACTGTCGAGAGTGCCGCGTGAGCCGATACGGTGCCATAAAGGCCGCCCTTATAGCCACGCACCGAGTGGAGTGTCTCGGCAACGCCCGGGGTGTGGTTGGTGCGCAAGAACTGCAAGCCATCCTTAAAGAGGTTGCATATCTGGTCGGCAAGTCCCACGCCTGCAATGATAATCAGCAGATACCAAAGGGCGTAACGCCACCCCTGACGACGTATCACAAGGGCCAGAAGGAAGATGTAGAGTGGTGCCCAGGTGAGTTTATACGAGGTGTACCACATCACATTATCAAAGAATGCCCCGCCATTGAAGTTGAGCAGGTCGAGCAGTGCCAAGTCAAGTCCGTTCATATCTTTTTTACGTTTTCGGGTTTTGTACTACTTAACGAAGTAAATAAATCTAATACCGTTTCTTAGAATTGGAAGTAGATAAAGGGTTGTATATCGCCCGTGCGCATCTGCATCACAAACCATATAACAGCCACAACCACAGCCACCTGCGCCCACATAGGAGCATTTGTCAGTCGCTCCTGAGTGCGGTCGATAACTCTCTTCGGTGTGGCGTGCATCAGGTAGCCGGCGGCAATCAGCGCAAAGACAACAGGGTAGCCCGCAATCACCTGAGGTACAATAGAGAGGTCGAAGGCGGTGAATATCTGCGAGATTATCTCACCCACTGTCGAGAGCGAGTCGGCACGGAAGAGAATCCAACCGAGGCAGACAAAATTAAAGGTGAATATCACGCCCAGCACCCTGCGCAACAGGCTCATATCCTTGCCAAATGCGGGCGACGAGGTACGACTCATCAGCCACTTATGCGCCGCAAGTCCACAGCCGTGGAGTGCGCCCCACAACACAAACCTGCCCGATGCGCCGTGCCATAAGCCGCCGAGCAACATTGTGAGCATCAGGTTGATATATGTGCGACGACGACCCTTGCGGTTGCCGCCCAGAGGGATGTAGAGGTAATCTCTCAGCCACGACGAGAGCGAGATATGCCAACGACGCCAGAACTCGGTGATGGTGGCCGAGCGATAGGGCAGGTCGAAGTTGGTGGGGAAGCGGAAGCCGAGCAGCAGAGCAATACCGATAGCCATATCGGAGTAGCCCGAGAAGTCGCAATATATCTGCAAGGCGTAGCCATAGACACCCATCAGGTTCTCAAATCCCGAGTATAGAAGCGGTGCATCAAAGATGCGGTCCACATAGTTTATACTTATATAATCGGAGATTACCGCTTTCTTAATCAGACCGATAAGTATCAGGAACACTCCTCTGCCCATCATCTGTCGGGTGACGAGTGTGGGCTGATGAATCTGAGGCAGGAAATCCTTGGCTCTCACAATAGGGCCGGCCACCAGCTGCGGGAAGAAGCTGAGGTAGAAGAGGTAGTCCGACCAACTCTTAGCAGGCTCAATATCACCACGATAGACATCAATCACATAACTGAGCGACTGGAAGGTGAAGAAGGAGATACCCACAGGGAGGAAGATATCGCCAAACGAAATGTTGCCATCGGTGAGTGCCGAGAGCATCTCGCCCAGCAGACCTGTATATTTGAAGTAGCAGAGCACCCCGAGGTCGAAGACTACCGAGGTGGTTACCAACCACTTACGGTGTTTCTGTTCCTTGGTTGTGGTGAGGAAGAGCGATATCGTATAGTCGGTCAACGACATCAAAAGTATCAGCAGGAAGTAAATGCCGCCCGTCTTGTAGTAGAAGAAGAGCGAGAAGAGGGTGAGGTATAGGTTACGCCACGTCACCTTGCGACTCACCACCGTAAATATCGCAAAAAATGGGAGGAAGAGCAGCAGGAAGTCGCGCGAAGAGAAGAGCATCGGCGACTCGGGCGAGTAGGTGAATATATCAAAAAAGTTTCCCATACTTATATCTCTTCCAAATTCTCTATCAATTGGTTAGCAGTGCTATCTGTCGCCTCTTCGGTGGCCTCAACATCCTCGATGGCCTCAACATCCTCGGCAGCCTCCTCAATCAACTCCTCAATCTTCTCTGCTGCCTCGGTGGGCAGAGCAAGTGAGTCGGTAGCCAAGGTATCTATTACAATGCTATCAACCGCAACGGTATCAACCGTCAACGAGTCGCTTTGGATTAGACCAACACTTAGCGAGTCTGTCGCAAGGCTATCTATCGCGAGAGTGTCAACAGTAAGCGTATCGGTCAGTGTATCTGCGGGTTGCACTCTCTTAGCGGGGCCATTGAGGCTCACTGCCCTCTCGATAATCGAGCGCGCCAACTCGCCAGCCACAGCCGCACCACCCTTGAAGTTTATATGCGTAAAATCCTTTGCCGCCCAGCCCTGCTCCACAAAATAGGGCATAGCATTGGGGCCACCCATCGCATCGAAGGTGCTCCAAAAGGCTGCACCGGCGTTGCGTGCCGCAGTGCGCTGAGCCTCAACCATAATCGGCACCACCGACATAGTGGCCGCCTTGCTACCCTTCTTCTGGGCGCGATCGCTGACACTCATCACAAGTATTGCCGCATCGGGGAACGAAAGTCGCAGATAGTCAATCGCTTTCGTCATCTGCGAGGAGTAGTAGTCGTAGTTCACCACATCGGGCGACATCACGTTCAGACCATACTGCAATATGATAAGGTCGTAGTGTAACCTACTGTCTATCTGCTTATTAACGGTGCTATTCATCGAGAAGGTCGCCAGACCGCTGTTGCTTCGCACCGCATAGCTGTCAACCGCCACACCGCCATCGCTCTCGAAGACTACGCCATAGCCCACAAAGCCCTCGGCCTCGGGGAGTCGCATATCGAGAGTTCGGATTGGGCCGCTCACCACAACCTCCTGAACATCACTGCTTTTCTTGATTGGATACTCGCGCTCCTCGCCACCATTTACTGCCACCAGCAGGCGGGTATTGCCGCTATTCTTGAACAACAGGCGCGCACGTTCCACCTCACCACCGCCCGAACTATTCAGTTCGAAGTGTGCCGTAGCCCCCGACTTGGGAGTGTAAATCATACCCGCAATGGGGAACTCGCCCTGCAAGTGCTCGGGTGCTTTTTTGCGCTGGATAACGGTATAACTATCCCACCCCTCGAAGGTGTGTTTCAGGGTTGAGCGATACTGCGCCAGAGGGTTGGCAAAGCCAACAAATCCCACGCCACGACCACCGTACTGACCCTGCAAGGCTCTGCGCAGGTCGCCCGTGAGGATATCGCTCTCGGTAAACGAGTCACCCATAACTGCCACTCGCACAGGCTGTTTACTACCAGATGCAAGGCGACGGTAGAACTTCGCCATCATCTCACCACCCGCGCTGTAATCCTCAATCACCACCGCAGGGCTATCTGCCGTACGAGGCACAAAGGGGGTATCGACTGCCACCGTCTTCACCTCGCCCGTAGCACGCGGAAGTGCGGCATCGCGGGGCTCAACAGCAGTTGTAGTGGTCTGAGCGGGTGTTTCGGCCAGGCTCTCACGCTCGGCACGAGCCGAGGAGAGAAGGCTATCGATATCGGAAGGGAGGTCGGCGAGGTAGGAGGTATCGAGCACCTCGCTACTCTGCAAGCCGAGCGATTCGGGCAACTTCTCCTCAAAGGTGACAAGGTCGCCCAGGATATTGGCACGACGCACCTCCATATTGCCCAGGCGCCACGAGGGTATGAAACTGATAATAATCAGCACCACAACCACGAGGGCGGTAAGTCGCAATATGTGTGAGAGTTGGTTCTCCTGCGTCGGCTTCTGTTTCACTTGTTTGGGGTTCTCTTTTGGGGTTTGGTACTAATCGTCACGACGAGCAAATCCGAGGTAGTAGAGCAGTACTGCCACTGCGCTGAGTGCGCTCACCAGATAGGTGCGGGCAGCCCAACGGAGCGATGTGCGTGCCATGGGGAGTGTCTGCTCATCAAGCGTGCGGCTCATCTGCAACCACTGCAAGGCTCTTGCCGAGGCGTTGTACTCCACGGGGAGAGTGACGAGCGAGAAGAGTGCCGAAGCGGCAATCATCGCAATACCCACCCAATAGATAGCGGGGAACGAGTTGAGCATCAACACGCCAATCAGGATTACCCAGGTCGACCAGTTCGACGAGATATTGATAACAGGCACAAGTGCCGAACGCATCTTCAATGGAGCATACTGCACAGCGTGCTGTACGGCGTGGCCGCACTCGTGGGCAGCCACCGCAGCAGCAGCCACCGATCTGCTATGGTAGACACTCTCGCTAAGATTTACGGTGTGGGTAGTGGGGTTGTAGTGGTCGGTCAGATGGCCACGAACAGATACCACCTTCACATCGTGGATACCATTGTCGCGCAACATCTTCTCAGCCACCTCGGCACCTGTCAGACCACCGGGGAACATCACCTGGCTGTACTTGCCAAAGACAGACTGCAAACGCCCCTGAACGATAAATCCGACAATACCGATTATAACAATCAACAAATAATCAAATCCGTACATATTTACACATTTCATATCCGTATTACAGCAAGGCCTCTCGGGGAGGTAAATCCTACTCTGTAATACTAATTAAACTCTATCTTAGTTGCTCTTATTGCTCAATCCTATCGGCTCCTGTTCACATAGTAGGAGTTGGCTTGTGCCTTGGGAGTGAGGACAATCTCGTCAATATTGACGTGGTCGGGAGCCTCAACCGCCCAGAGTATTGCATCGGCAACATCGTCGCCTGTGAGTGGCTCAACACCCTGATATACAGCCTTTGCGCGTGCCTCGTCGCCGTGGAAGCGCACCTTCGAAAACTCGGTCTCCACCATACCGGGGCGAATCTCCGTAACCTTAATGCCGTGCGAGAGCAAATCGATACGCATCGCCTGACTCAGGCCGTGCACTGCGTGCTTGGTGGCGCAGTATACATTGCCGTTCTCATAGGGTTGAGTGCCCGCTATCGAGCCGAGGTTTACGATATGGCCACTGCCACGCTCCGCCATCTGAGCCGAGATGATGCGGGTTACGTTGAGCAGACCCTTTATGTTGGTGTCAATCATCGCGTTCCAGTCCGAGTGGTCGCCCTTGTCGATATGCTCCAAACCACTTGCAAGACCCGCATTGTTCACCAATACATCTACCCTGCGGCACTCCTCAGGGAGCGAACCAAGAGCAGCCTCTGTAGCCACTCTGTCGCGCACATCAAAGCAGAGCAACAGTACATTACACTCGAAGTTCTCCGCCAGGTTCTGTTTAAGCGATTTCAGTCGCTCGCTGCGTCGTCCTGTCAGAATCAAGTCGTAGCCTGCATCGGCAAATGCCCACGCCGTAGCCTCTCCAATACCGCTTGTCGCACCTGTAATAAGTACCCTTCGTTTCATAATCTCCAAATTTTTGGTAAAAGTACCATATTTTTTTCATACTTTTGTAAAATTAGCGCACGATTTTATGTCCAAAAGATTTGCCGAACTATTCATCTCACGCCGAATCTCCCTCCGCGAAGGTGGGGAGCGCAACGTTATGGTGCGCATTGCGACACTCTCAGTGGCTGTAAGTGTGGCAGTTATCATCGTGGCGATGTCGGTAATCATTGGTTTCAAAGAGCAAATTTCGCGCAACCTCTCGGCACTTGTTGCCGATGTCCAGGTGACAGCACTTTATAGCGGCTCGGCAGTTGAGAACACCCCAATCACCCGCCTCCCCGCCCTCGAAGCCGATGTGGCGACCCTCCCTCTGTTCCGCTCCATTGCCCCCTACGCCTCGCGTAGCGGTATTATCCGCAGCAGTGATGCGATTCACGGCACGGTGCTCAAAGGTGTGGGAGCAGAGTACGAACTCTCGCTCTTGGAGGAGGCACTCACCGCAGGCACACTGCCCCGCATAGGTGGCGAGGAACGCTACAAGGATATCCTTATCTGTCAGGCAGTTGCCGATATATTTGGTTACTCTGTCGGCGACAAGGTGGAGATTATCTTTGTCGGTGGCGACAGGCCTGTGCGTCGCGATAGTTACCAGATTTCGGGTATCTACGCAACGGGGATGGAGGAACTCGAAAAGACAATGGCTCTGACCGATATCCGCAACATGCAGAGGCTCAACGGCTGGCAGGAGGAGCAAATCTCGGGTTACGAGTTACGCTCCACCTCACTCGAAGAGGTAAATGCCTTTGGCGAAGGGGTCTACGACTTCACCCTGACTCACGCACTCGACGAGGAGCCATTGCGCGTAACCAGCGTGCGCACCCTCTACCCCAACATTTTCGACTGGCTCCGCACCCACAACCTTAACGCAGTGGTAATCATTGTTATTATGTTGGTTGTGGCACTTATGAATATGATTTCGGCACTCCTCATCATAGTTTTGGAGCGTACCTCGATGATTGGCACACTTCGCGCCTTGGGTATGACCACAGCAGGTGTGCGACGCATCTTCCTGTTGCGCTCGGCACGCATTGTCGGCAAGGGACTCTTGTGGGGCAATGTGGTGGCTGTGGCGGTGCTGGCAGTGCAGCGATTTACCCATCTTATCACCCTCGACCCTTCGGGATATATGTTGGCTGAGGTGCCGGTGGCGCAGAGTGTGTGGTGGCTTGTGGCGATAGATGTAGCAGTGCCGGTAGTGATGTTGCTCTGTATGACTATCCCTGTGGGTATCACCGCACGCATAAAACCCGAACAGACAATCCGTTATCAATAAGCAAGTTAGATATGAAACCCTATAACAACCAAGAGTCCAAGAAGAGTCAGGTGCGACGTATGTTCGACACGATTGCCCCCTCCTACGACCGACTTAACCACCTCCTCTCCTTCAACTTCGACCGCCTTTGGCGCAAGCGACTGGTGAAGATGGTGGCTGCCGAAAATCCTAATATGGTTGTCGATGTGGCGACCGGTACGGGCGATGTTGCGCTGGCGATTGCTCGCCGTATGCCCGAGGCTAAGGTGGTCGGTATCGACCTCTCGGAGGGTATGCTTGCGGTGGCAAAGGAGAAGAGCAAAGGGTGTGAGGTCACTGAGCGCATCGAGTGGCTTGTGGGCGATGGTGAGGCACTGCCGACCGAGGATGGGGTGGCCGATGTGGTGACCGTGGTCTTCGGCATCCGCAACTTCCAGAACGCAGAGGCGGGCATTGCCGAGGCTTTTCGCACGCTCCGCAGCGGTGGATGTTATATGGTTATGGAGTTTACCACGCCCCGCGGTAAAATATTTGGCGCACTCTATCGTTTTTATTCTAAACACATTATGCCTCGCGTGGGTGCGCTGGTGTCGAAGGATAGGAGTGCCTACACCTATCTGCCCGAATCGATTCCCGAGTTTGCCAATTCGGGATTTGAGCAGAAACTCACCGATGCGGGCTTCCGAGTGGAGCGATTGCGACCCCAGATGAGAGGCATAGCAACCATATTTGTAGCACGCAAACCCAATTGATTATGAGAAAGTTGGCTAAGTATCTGATGATTGTCTGCTCGGCAATGCTGCTGAGTGGATGCATCATCTCGCGTAACGATTTCACGCTCGACGGAGTGAGCAACCTGCGTCTGGATGGTTTCAGTGGTTTCACTGCCGATATGACCATCACCAGCACAGCTGCCGTGGGTGTGAAGATTGTCGGTGGCGAGTTGGAGGTGAACTATCGCGGACAGAAGGTGGCAACACTGACCCTCGAAAACGATGTGCGTATTCGTCGCAACCGCACCCAGACGGTAGGCGTAGAGGTGGGCATCCGTCTGCACAACCCTCTGACGGCTATGGCAGCCCTTGCAGCGGCGAGCACCAACCCCGAGCAGGTGACTATCAGCGGCTATGGCGAGGCCAAGGTTGGCCCCTTCCGCAAACGTATGGTGCGCGAAAATGTACCAATTTCAAAATTTATCGCTATCTTTGGCGACATAAGTAACTATATTTAGGACTGATCGTGAAATTTTTATACACTTTTTTACTGCTCGCACTTCTGAGCATTGGCGAGGTGATGGGACAAAGTTATGCCGAGTTCCGTCGCAACCTTTCTGCTCCCGATTCGCTCTACTTCTCGACTGTTGAGGTTACGGAGCACACCTCGGCAGCCACTGTCGAAAGACATATCGCCTCGCGCGAACAGAAGACCATCGACGGCTACCGCATCACCATCTATCTGGACAAGGGTCAGAAGGCTCGCACTGAGGCATTTGAGGCACGCGACAGATTCCAGGGCCTCTTCCCCGGCCAGGCTACATACGTTTCGTATGAAGACCCATATTGGGTTGTCTCTGTGGGCAACTGCACCACCAGCGACAATGCAATGATTCTCCTCGGCAAGGTGGGCCGAGTATTTGAAAAAGCCTACCTCGTTCGCGCCGCCATCCCCGTTGAGGAGATTCTAAAAGAGGTTCCTCTCCCCGCAACTCCCGCTATCACACTAACAGAGGAGATAGAGTAATAGATAGGATATAATAAAAATAGTAGCAGTGAGAAAACTCACTGCTACTATTTTTATTTAGGGGATTTGCTCCCTCTTACTTTACCTCAAAGTTCAGTGCCTTGCCAGAGTTACTGTCGCCTGCAACCCACAGCTGGAACTTACCAGGCTCAACAGCCTTAACGAGCTCCGAGTTGTAGAAAGCAAGATCCGCAACGGGCAACTCAAATACGATATGCTTGCTCTCGCCAGCCTTCAAGGTGATGCGGTCAAACTTCTTCAACTCGCGCACGGGGCGTGCAACAGAGCCTACCAGGTCGCGGGTGTAGAGCTGAGCCACCTCGGTAGCGTCGTAGTTACCGGTATTTGCCAGGTCGAACTCCACACGGATAACATCGTTCATACCGTAGACCTCCTTGTCGAGTTTCACATTGGAGTACTCAAAAGTGGTATACGACAGACCGTAGCCGAAGGGGAAGAGAGGAGTGTGCTCCACATCGAGGTAGTTGCTTGTACCACCCACCGAGGTCTGATTCTGCTCCACGGGCAGGTCTGCCAGCAGACGGATAGGACGGTTAGTGGGACGGCCACCCATATTGTGGTTGTAGTAGAGGGGCACCTGACCTACAACGCGCAGGAACGACATAGGAGTCTTTGCGCTGGGCACTGCCTTACCGAAGAGGAGGTCAGCAATAGCGGGGCCACCCATAGTTCCGGGGTGGAACGAGTAGAGCATAGCGTCGCAGTTTGCCAAGTCCTTGCCGATAGTCATAGGACGACCTGCCATAACAACAGCCACAACGGGCTTGCCTGTTGCTTTGAGTTCAGCGAGCAACTGGCTCTGAGCACCGAGCAGGTCGATGTTTGCCAACGAGTGAGCCTCACCCGAAAGGCGTGCCTCCTCACCAACAAATACTACCACAGCATCTGCACCCTTGGTTGCAGCCACAGCAGCGGGGATATCAGCGGTGTCGTTCGAGCGTACATACTTCACACCGGGCTCGTAGATAATCTCTACATCCTTGCCATACATATCGCGGAGTGCAGCCAGAGGAGTAACGGTATGTTTCTGGTCGCCATCAAAAATCCAAGTACCCAACTGATCGTAGGGAGCATCAGCCAAAGGACCTGCAACAACCAGACGCTTAACACCCTTCAAGGGGAGTACATTATTGTTGTTCTGCAAGAGGATTACCGACTCCTCAGCCGACTTCTTAGCAACCTCGAGGTGGTCGGGAGCATAGAACTCCTTCTCGGTCAGACCCTCCTCAACATAGGGATTATCAAACAGACCGAGGCGGAATTTTACGCGCAGGATGTTACGAACAGCGTTGTCCACATCCTCCATCTTAACCTTACCCTCCTCAAGCAGTTCGGGGATATAGTTGATAAATGCACCGGTGGTCATATCCATATCCACACCAGCGTTCAGTGCGATGCGACCTGCATCCTTGTTGTCCTCAGCAAAGCCGTGAACAACCATCTCACCTGCCGAGTTCCAGTCGGTTACCACAAAGCCATCAAAGCCCCAACTCTCGCGCAACACATCGCGGAGCATATAGCGGTTACCTGTTGCGGGGATACCGTCGTTGTCGTTGAACGAGGTCATAGCGGTCTGAGCACCTGCCTTAACTGCTGCCTCGAAGGGGGGCAGATAGACATTGTGCATCAGGGTAGGAGGAATATTGGTCGAGTTGTAGTCGCGACCACCCTCAGCAGCACCATAACCTACGAAGTGCTTTACGCAAGCAGCCATAGCGGTAGGATCTGCAAGGTTGTCGGTCTGATAACCACGCACCATAGCCTCTGCCATACGGCTATCCAGATAGGGATCCTCACCCGAACCCTCAGCAACACGGCCCCAACGGGGATCGCGAGCGATATCGAGCATAGGCGAGAAGGTCCAGCGGATACCCGCAGCGGTAGCCTCCTCAGCAGCCACACGAGCACCTGCCTCTACCATCTCGGGGTCGAACGATGCGGCCAAACCCAGAGGAATAGGGAAGATAGTCTTGAAGCCGTGGATAACATCGCGCGAGAAGAGCACGGGGATACCCAGACGCGACTCCTCAACAGCAGCACGCTGAATACGGTTGATAACGGCGGGGTCAACGAGGTTGAGGATTGAGCCAACCTTACCCTCTTTGGCTGCCGATACCATCGGCTGCTCACGCGAGAAGGAGAGCTGGTTCATCTGGCCAATCTTCTCTTCGAGAGTCATCTTAGCGAGAAGTTTCTCAACGCGCTTCTCAACATCATCTTTGGGTGCAGCAAAACCGCACACCAGACCTGCAACACACACAGTTGCAATCAGTCTAAGAAATTGTTTCATAATTCGGTTTTTGTTTGGTTTTAAATA
>JAFNVE010000124.1 GCA_017379955.1 Tidjanibacter sp.
ATCGAGCAGGGCAACCGCGTATTCCCCAAGAGTGGCAAGGCGTGGGATGTGGCTCAGGCGTTGGTGGATTGGTGTAGAGATAAGGGCGTAGAGGTGGTGTGTGACTGCCGTGTGGAGCATATCACAACCCTTGGTGGCAAGGTGCGCGGTGTGCAGTTCCGCAATGCGCGTGGCTTTATCCGCAAGGTGGAGGCACCTGCTGTGATTCTTGCGACGGGTGGTGCATCCTATCCCGCAACAGGCTCAACAGGCGATGGTTACGAACTTGCTCACCGATTGGGTCACAATATCGTTCCTATCCGTCCTGCTCTTGTTCCGCTGGTGACATCACATCCTGAGGCGAGATTTATGAGTGGCCTGCTGTTGCGTAATATTGCAGCTCAACTGATTGTAGATGGCGAGGTTGTACAGGAGGAGTTTGGAGAATTCTCATTCTCACCCCACCGAATCGATGGTGCAGTGGTGTTGCGTATGAGTCGCAGGGCTGTGGATGCATTGATTGACGAGAAGAACGTAAAGATTAGCCTTGACCTTAAACCTGCGCTTGACGAGCCTACGATTATTGCTCGCTTGGAGCGCGAGATGGCTGAGGCGGAGCAGGAACTTACAATAGGGGAGTTGCTCCGAAAGGTGTTGCCGAGAGAACTTGTTATCCCCGTTGCAAAGGCGGCAGGTCTTATCTCCAAGCACTCTTCGCGCGAATTGCGTGAGGATAAGATGCACCGAGTTGTGGAGGCGATGAAGCGTTTTGTGCTGCCCATCAGCGACTACCGTCCTTTTGAAGAGGCTATCGTTACGGCTGGTGGTGTGTCGCTCGATGAGATATGGCCTGATACTATGGAGTCGAAACTTGTTGGCGGACTCTATTTTGCAGGCGAGGTGATGGATATCGATGCCGATACGGGTGGTTACAACCTCCAAATGGCCTTCTCGACAGGCTATCTTGCAGGTCAGCTTCGCAAACACGTTGAGTAGTTTTCGTTTATCATCTACCCCCGACCGATGAAAAGAGTGCCCCAACGAATAGCCCGCGCGGTGAGATATGGTCGAACACTTGGCCATGTGCGCCACTATCGCGGACACGGTGTACACTCGCCCTTTGTCTATCGTGTTGTGCGCGAGGTGGTTATGCGTAAGCGCGAGATTGCTGGCGAGGATAAGGCACTCTTTGATACACTGCGCTCTATGGGAGTGAGTCGCAAACGCTCTGCTCAGTTGCAGAATTTCTACTCTATGTGTGGATGTAGTCGTTATGTGGTTGATAACGAGTGGTTTGAACAAAAGGCGGATGGAGTGATGTGGATAATCACCAAACGTTCTGAGCCTGCTATGATTGCTAATGTTGAGCAGATGACAGACGGACATCGTATGGTGGTGTGTGTGGTCTATCCGCGAAGTACATCCAAACGCTATAAGGCCACCCGCAGAGCGATTGGCGAGCACCGCGGACTGAGTATTGATAGTATCGGTTTTGTGGTTCTGATGTGTAACGATAATAGATTGAAACAACATATTTGTATCTAATAACCAGATAGTTATGAAGGTATATACTAAAGGTGGCGATAAGGGACAGACTGCCCTGATTGGTGGCACGAGGGTCTGCAAGCACGACTGCCGTGTGGAGGCGTACGGTACGCTTGATGAACTTGGTGCACACATTGCTCTGCTGCGTGAGATGTTGCGCGAGGGTGGTAATGTGGCGCACGATGATGCTCTGCTCCGCATTATGCGCGAACTGATGAGTGTTGAGTCGGCATTGGCTACCGATACCGCAGTTGAGAGAGTTGCTCAGATGGCGGAGTGTGTTGAGAGTGAGTGGGTTGCAAGACTCGAAGAGGAGATTGACCAGATGAGTGTAAAGTTGCCCACTACTTTTAGATTTACTGTGCCTGGTGGCTCGGTCGTTATTGCTCAGTGCCACATTTGCCGTACTGTTTGCCGCAGGGCTGAGCGATGCGCAACGAAGGTTGCCGAGGAGTGTGGCGTGTGCGAGAATACTCTGTCGTATATCAATAGATTGTCGGATTGGCTGTTTACATTAGCAAGAGTTTTGCACATTGAGAGCGGTATTGAAGAGATAAGTTGGAAGTAAGGCCGAAGAATATATACGGCAGAAAATTTTGTAGTATATATATTTTTTATATTTTTGCAATCCCAAATAACCCTATTGTATTAACAAACTACTAAATATCAGAAAGTTACTATGTATTGGACATTGGAATTGGCTTCGAAGTTGGAGGATGCACCTTGGCCAGCAACCAAAGACGAGCTTATTGACTATGCAGTTCGCTCGGGCGCACCTCTCGAATTGATTGAGAATTTGCAGGAGATTGAGGACGAGGGCGACATCTACGAGGGTATTGAGGACGTATGGCCCGACTATCCCACCAAAGATGATTTCTTCTTTAACGAGGAGGAGTATTAAACAAGAATATCAGCATAAGTTGCTGATTATCAATAGGAGGAGCGAGAATTATTTTCTTGTACCTCCTTTTTTTTATTAAAAAATCACCATATATTCTTGTGTATTTTCCGTATACTCGTAGGGGTAATATTGATTTTCTTGTGTATTTTCCTTATCTTTGCATCATCCTCTGTAATATTAAAACATCAAGCATTTTATGTGCAGACATAGGAGAGAAGCACCAT
>JAFNVE010000125.1 GCA_017379955.1 Tidjanibacter sp.
AAAGATATAGAGCTATTTAGAAATGAAACTCATTTCCTGGTGGCACCACAGCAAAGCGACTTACGAAAGTAGGTCGCTTTTTTGTTGTTGATGTAGTAAGGTATTGCAACAAATCGTTATATTTGTCTTATTAAAAACGTTTATCACAGGAACGTACCATGAATATTTCCAGAGGTTGCGGAGAGGATATTGAGGCCATTGTGGGGTTTCAGGTGGCGATGGCGCGCGAGTCGGAGGGTGCTGTGCTCGACCCTGAGGTGGTGCGGCGTGGGGTCACCGAGGCTATCAATGATGAGGCTAAGGGGCTATATATGGTAGCGCGTGAGGGTGGCGTTCCGATTGGCAGTCTGATGCTCACGCGTGAGTGGAGCGATTGGAATGCGCGGTGGTATTGGTGGATACAGAGTGTCTATGTAGTGCCTGAATATCGCGGGCGTGGGGTGTTTCGTGCGCTCTATGCCGCCGTGCAACAGATGGCCTCCGAGAGTGGGGTTTCGCAGGTAAGGCTATATGTCGACAAGGAGAATACCACTGCTCAGCAAGCATACCAACGCGTGGGGATGGAGGAGTGTCACTATCTGATGTATGAGGCCTCAGTAGATAGATAATCCCCCACTACCCTACCCGGACAACAAAAAAATAGTTGCAATGAGCATTTGCAACTATATTTTTATATACCTTTGAGGTAAGTATTACCCAAAAGCAGAACGCACAGCAGTCTAATACGCCAATAATTAACTACTAACAATTATAAAACAATGAAACATCTTTTCAAACATTTGCTCGCTGCGCTGGCAGTCCTCATAACAGTTGACGGTATGGCGCAGGAGTTCAAGCTCGGCTCGTCGGGCTATTTCAAAAACTACGGTGTGGATGTGATGGCCTTTGACGACATCTATCCCGAGGGGCACCAGGGCGGTGTGAGTATCATCATGAACGGCAACCGAGTAGCCACCAACGGCGACATCCGTTTGGAGGCGACACCCGGCCAATGGCAGCCCATCCCCAAGCAACTCAGTCGCGAACTGGGCGAGAACACCATCACCGCAAAGATGATGTTCCCCGACTCATCGCGCCACCTCACGGGCTTCAACCCGATGATCTACCCTGACCTCGTGCTCACCTATCAGGTGCGCGTAGAGGCCAAGGGCAAGCAGATTGAGGTGACCGTGGACCTTGACAGCCCCATCCCCGACTATCTTATCGGCAAGGCGGGTTTCAACATGGAGTTCTTCCCCGGCACACTCTTCGGCAAGCCCTGGATTATGGACGACCAGGCGGGCATATTCCCCCAGCAGCCCAACTCACCGCTGCTCACCACACAGCCCAACCATCTCCACCCCGGCGACTTCCACAATGGTCGTGCTCCGCTGGCGGATATGGAGAATCTGATTGGTGAGGGTTACAGCCCCATCGTGGCCGACGACATCATCGCTGAGCCATACGCCGTAGGTCGCAAGTTCACCTCGCGCCCCGACGACCCATACAGCAAGGTGACTATCGAGTCGCTCACCGGCGACCTGAAACTCTATGACGGCCGTATGAACCACAACAACGGTTGGTTTGTGCTGCGCAGCGAGATTGCTCCTGGTGCGACCAAGGGTGCTGTTAAGTGGGTCATCACTCCCAATGTTGTGGAGGATTGGGTATACAAGCCTATCATCCAGACCTCGCAGGTGGGCTATCACCCCAACCAGACCAAGGAGGCAATCCTCGAGCTCGACATCCGCGACAGCCAGATACAGCAGGCTGAGTTGGTGCGCATCGATGCTGATGGCGAGAAGGTAGTTAAAACGGTAACTCCTACCGAGTGGGGTACTTTCCTGCGCTACAACTATTTGAAGGTGGACTTCACCGAGGTTAAGGAGGCTGGTCTGTACCAAATTAAATATGCAGGCTCGACCTCGCCCATCTTCCGCATTGCTAAGGATATCTACGATCGTGGCGTATGGCAGCCTGTATTGGAGTACTTCCTCCCCGTGCAGATGTGCCACATGCGCGTAGCAGAGAAGTATCGCGTATGGCACGACGACTGCCATATGGACGATGCTCAGATGGCACCCGCATATAACCATATCGACGGCTACGACCAGAAGCCCGGCCTTTCGAAATATGAGGCTGGCGAGGTTGTTCCGGGTGTGAATATTGGTGGTTGGCACGATGCGGGCGACTTCGACCTCCGCATTGAGTCGCAGGCGGGCGAGACCTACATCCTCTCGTTGGCTTACGAGGCATTTAAGCCCGATTTGGATGTTACCTCAATTGACCAGATTAACCGTGTGACCGAGATTCACCAGGCTGATGGCAAGAACGATATGTTGCAACAGGTGGAAAATGGCGCGCTGAGCGTTGTTAGCTCCTACCTCGCACTTGGTCGCCTCTATCGTGGTATCATTACCAACAACCTGCGTCAGTATGTGTTGCTGGGCGACGCTTCGGCAATGACCGATGGTGTGATTGGCAATGAGGACGACCGTTGGATCTTCACCGAGAACAACCCATCGCGCGAGATGACAACTGCCGCCAATCTGGCTGCTGCGTCGCGCGTATTGAAGGGCTTCAACGACACACTGAGCGTACACTGCCTCAACATCGCACGCGAGATTTTCGACAACACGACTGTCAATCCCTTCCTCGTAACCACAAAGGTACAGGCGGCTGTTGAGTTGTATCTCGCAACCGACGAGGCTCAATACCTCAACTATCTCTATGACAATCAGGAGAGTATCGTGAGGATGATTAGCAGTGTAGCTTGGTTTACCGCACGCGCTGAGCAGAAGATTGCCAAACTCGACGACAAACGCGCTCAGGAGTTCTCGAAGGCCTTCCGCGAGGCTCTGCCCAGAGTGGAGAGCAACCTGCAACGACAGGTGGCATCGACACCCTACGGTGTACCCTACCGTCCTCAGATTTGGGGTGCAGGATGGGATATCCAGAGTTTTGGTTACAACCACTACTTCCTCGCCTCGGCATATCCCGAGATATTCTCCAAAGAGCCTATCTATAATGCTCTGAACTTCATCCTCGGTTGCCACCCCGGCTCTAATCAGGCATCGTTTGCCTCGGGCGTAGGCGCAGAGTCGGCAACCGTGGGCTATGGTCTGAACCGTGCCGATTGGTCATATATCCCCGGTGGCGTAATCTCCGGTACTGCCCTGATTCGCCCCGACCTCCCCGAGCTGCTCACCTTCCCCTTCCTCTGGCAGCAGGTTGAGTATGTGATGGGTGGTGGCTCGTCGCACTATATGTTCCTCGTTCTGGCCGCACAGCAGTTCCTTAGCGAGTAGCAACACTTAAATCTAACACAAAAGGCTCTGAATTTCAGAGCCTTTTGTGTTTTATCAACACCCACTTATTCAACAAAAAAATCCGCTGCCGAACCGAAATCAGTAACAATTACTAAATTTCAACTATCTTTATGACGATTTTTGAAATGAATAATAACTAAAAATACATAAAGAATATGAAGAAACAACACTACACAACCCCAACGGTAGAGATTGTTGAGGTTGTGATTGAACAGGGAATAGCCACTACGGGTGGTGATTTTGATGTGCCTAAGGGCAGTGATTTTAATGGTGGTTGGGTGTAACAGGTTAATCGGGATTAGGCTATGAAAAAGATATTTGCGATGATTCTGATGGCTGCGGTAGCCGTAGGCTGTCAGCAGAACGGCCCGTTTGAGGACTCTATCACCCCAAGTCATTATAGTGATGCTCTGACACTCCAGGTGGGCGACCCTGGCTCGCGCGTCTTCGACAGCGAACTGAATTGGCTGTGGGAGGCCGACGACGAGATTGCAGGTTTCCAGAACGCGGGCAACTTCACTCGCAATACACTCTCCTGGCAGGGCGAGAACACCTTTATGTGCGAGAGGTTTGATTACAGCACCACCGAGCCAGCCGACTTCCACTTCTTCTACCCCGCTGCTGCCGAGCAGAACGACCAGAGCCTGGTGGCAGTGCAGGACGGTACTTGGCGTCCGTTGTTGGTGGGTACTGCTAAGAGCACCACCGTCAACGCCATTGGCAGTGTAACGATGGAGCACCTCAGCGCAGCCTTGGAGTTCACGCTCTATGCCGATGATAAGACCACCTTATTCCCCATTGCCGAGGCGGTGCTCTCATCGGAGAGCGACTTTGTGGGTCGTTGGAGTGCCGACGAGCAGTTGGACTACACCTGCACGCTCAGTGGCAAGGAGATTGCCGTAGCGGTTCCCGAGGGTAGTGCGACCGTTGTCTTTAATATGCCTACCGGCTCGTTTGAGGCGGGTGTGCTCAAAGTCACCATTACTTCTACTTCGGGTGTGACCGTAACTCGCTCACTGCCCGCGCAGGAGTTTGTGGCAGGTCAGCGCAACCGCTACCAGATAGCTGCTACTAAGGCCTATTTGCCCAGCGGAGATGCATTTAACAGCGCAATCAAAGCAGCAATAGGTAGCAGTACAGCACTTAAATTTGTGGCTAACAGCTCCACCGATAGCACCCTGCCGCTAACCGCCGCATCGGGCGACCAGCCCATTTTCTTGGTAACCAATGGTGACACGCTCGAGATTCATACTCCCGCAGCAGAGTTCATTGCCAATCCTCAAAACGGTAATATGATGTTCCGAGCGCTCACCGGCATCACCACTATCGACTTTGGCAACTGCCTCAACACCGCCCAACTCACAGATTTGAATTCTTGGTTCAAGGATTCGGAACAACTGCAAAGTCTCGACCTGAGGAGTTTGAACACCTCTAATGTGAAGAATATGTCCTATATGTTTGATTATTGCGAAGCACTGGAGAGCATCACTTTTGGTGGAAATTTCGACACCTCGAAGGTAACTACAATGGAACATATGTTTTCCAATTGCGAAAAATTGCAAACTATTGATTTAAGTAGTTTCAATACAGAGAATGTCGGCAGTATGATGGGTATGTTCAACTATTGCAGAGCGTTGGAGCAACTTGATTTAAGCAGCTTCAATACAGAAAATGTCATCTATATGCATGGTATGTTCGCCGTTTGCTCTGCTTTGAAGCAAGTTGATTTAAGCAATTTCAATACAGAAAATGTAACCGCAATGAACCATATGTTCCAAAAATGTAGTGAATTAACAAACCTTGACCTGCGTCATTTTAACACAGAGAAGGTTAACAAGATGACAAACATGTTCGACTGTTGCTACAAATTATCCGAACTTGATTTACGAAGTTTCTCGTTTAGTCTAAGTTCTAATGATGCAGCGCATATATTTTACGATCTCGGAAAAAATCTCGACTCAAACGCAAAAATCTATGTAACCGAGGAAGGATATAACTTCTTAAAACAAAACAAGGTTGCTGGTTCGCCAAACAGTAAAGGTTATTTTGCTAAATTTGAATATGTGATTGATTCGGCTGAATAACAGGCAAGAGATATGGCGAGAGGGGCACAGCGCGATAGCAATCCATAACCCTCTCCACTCACTGCACCGATGGCGACCCTCCACAACAGGTTGGTCGCCATTGGTGTTTAAAATTTATCTGAAAAATTTGCAAATTCAAATATATCGCCTATCTTTGTATCGTCTGCCGATATAACGGCAAACAATATAACAGAAAAAGAACAATATGAAAAGTAGCACAACAGCCCTCACCGAGGCAATCTATTACATCCTTTTGGCCCTGCAAGAGCCTCTACACGGCTACGGCATAATGCAGAAGACCTCCGCAATGAGTCGTGGCAGGCTGACACTCTCGGCAGGCACACTCTACGGTGCAATCTCCAACCTTCTCGAAAAGGGGTGGATAATCCCTTGTGGCGAGAGTTCCGACTCGGACGGACGCAGAAAAATGTATCAGATAACCCCACTTGGGCAGGAGGTACTCACGGCAGAATATGAGCGACTGACAGAACTCGTGGAGAACGGAAAAGCAATCATTAACAGAGAATAGATATGAAAACAAGAAAGATAGCAATAAAGTGGTTTGTCGACTTCGACAAGGAGGAGCAGTGGCTCAACGATATGTCAAAAGCGGGTTGGGCATTCTGGCACACCAACGGCGTAATCTATCGCTTCAAGAAGTGCGCACCCGAGGAGTTTATCTACCAAATCGACTTCGACGAGCAGAAGCCCGAGAAGGGTGGCGAGGACTATGTGGTATTCCGCAGCTCGTGTGGCGACAAGTTTGTACATCAGTGGAAGCGCAAGATATATTGGAAGCGCGAGGCCGCAGCAGGCCCCTTTGAGGCGGAGAACAACATTTCGGCCAAACTGCGCCTGACAAACAAGGCATTCAACTACCATCTCAACAGCTTTATCGGACTCACGCTCATTGCAGCCTTTGCCTTTCTGGTGCTGATGCCACTAGGCCGTCATCTGCCCGAGAGCGACTTCGCACGATGGCTGGCAGAGTTCAGCACCGGCCTCACCTACGGCATTCTGATTGCGGAGCTGGTCATCCTGCTCCCCGCACTCAGAAAACTGCACAAGAAGATAAACGAACTAATCGGTCAAATTTTCTAAAAACAAACAACGGAGCATCAAAAGTGCTCCGTTGTTGTTATATATGGGAGATTATCTATAAGTTAGGCTTTCTCAAAAAGTTCTTTACCTACGCCGCAAAGGGGGCAAGTCCAATCATCGGGAAGTTCCTCAAAAGGAGTTCCGGGAGCAATGCCATTATCGGGGTCGCCAACTGCGGGATCGTATTCCCAACCACAAGGTGTGCAAGTATATTTATCCATAGTCTTAAAGTATTATTCGTTATTAATTGTTTTGTTTCACACTGCAAATATAATAGTTTTTTCCTATACTACATCATAATTCCAATCATTGTTTCTTATAGCATAATAACCTATAACTATACCGAAAACAAGGCACAAAAAAAAGCCCCACTCCAAGGAGCAGGGCCAGAATACAAACTCAAACAATATCTAAACTCTTACTCGGCAGCAGTCCACTTGCAGCGCACGGGCGAAACAATAGCACCCTCCTCTTTGAGTGCCTTCATAGCCTTGTCAACCTCTTTGCGGTCGATACCACTAATCTCAGCAATCTTACCTGCGTTCAGGGGCTCACCTGCCTCTTTCAATACCTGCAATACTTTCTCCTTGTTTTCCATAGTTTTCTCAGTTTTAATAGTTAATATTTCTAATCTCTTTTGTCACCTCCATATACTCTCTTTTGCCCTCAATATAGTCGGCATAGAGAAACTCGGCCTCTCTCCCGCGGAGCACTCTGCACTTACCGCACATCTCGCAGTCGTGCAAGCACTTCCACGCCTCGGCAACGTATGCTCTTCGCATCTCCGCGGTGGAGTCTTTAATACTCGGAGCACTCATAAATCAAACTTATTTAAGTACCTGCAATAAGGCTACCAAAACTTATCGGCTCGGCCCTGATTGCAATACAAAAGTAGTCAATAAAATCAAACAGACCAACTATTTAGAGCAAATTCGCTATGGATAATTTTTATCCTCACATAAGAAAAAATAATAGTGCCTATTGCAGGCCTTGCAGGTCGGATATTTTTCATTAAATTTGTCTTGCAATCCATTTTGGCGACAGTTATGAGATTTGAAGAATTTGGCAAACAAGGAGCACCCTCTCTGCTGCTCATTCCGGGGCTTGGAGTGTCGCACGAGATTTTCGTTCCGCTTGTGGAACTTCTCAAAGGGAAGTTTCAAATTATTGCCGCCCAGGTGGATGGCTTCACCATAGGCCACCACACCCGCTTCACCTCCATAGACGACCAGGCAGAGCAGATAATTGCCTACATAACAGCAAACCACAACAGCCATATAGTTTGCGCCTACGGGCTATCGCTGGGCGGGAAGATACTATCGCGCATCTTGGAGCGAGGTGAGATAGCAATCGACCACGCTATCCTAGACGCAGCACCCCTACTTCCCCTACCCCGCTGGACAATAAACCCACTGCGCCATCTCCAGGCACTCAACGTGTGGAGTTGCTACCACTGGACGGGATTTTGGCGCTGGATGTTCCACTCGCACTATTTCGATGTGTTGCTCGACGAGTGCCGCAAGGTATACCCCTATGGTGGCAGGCAGGCAGTGCTTGACGGCTACAAGTCGGTTTATACCAACAGGTTAGACTCCATTTCGGGCGCAGATATCCACTATTGGCACGGCACCAAGGAGGCATTTGTGGCGCGTCCGCAAGCCAACCATCTACTCAAACTCTACCCAAACGCTCAGATTGAGGTATTCCCCAAGATGAACCACGGGGAGTTATTGATTGACCATCCCGAAAAG
>JAFNVE010000126.1 GCA_017379955.1 Tidjanibacter sp.
CTTTCACCTTTCACCTTTCCTATTCGCCCTACACTCCTTACCCTCCCTTTATAAACAACCGCCGGGGAATATTCGATATATCCCTCGGCGGTTAGGATTAATTTTGAATTTTGAATTCAGTATTTTGCATTAAATAAATCGAATGATTGAGGAAATTTTGGGCTTTGCGATGAAAGGCAAGCCGAAGTTTACTAAGCGTAAATGAGGCGAAGCCTTTCGAGAAAAGTGCAAAATTTACCAATCAGACGGCTTATTTACCCATGCACATCTTGATATAGTGGTGATGCGAACCAAAACGCTCAAATGCAGCGCGGTCCAGAGCCTCGCGGTGGTCGGGGTGTGCTACGCTGATGAGCAGACGAGCGCGCTCCTGGAAGGTCTTGCCGTAGAGGTTTACTGCACCATACTCGGTTACGAACCAGTGCATATGCGAGCGGGTGGTAACGACACCTGCACCCTCAGCGAGTACGGGAGCAATCTTGCTCACGCCCTTGTTGGTCACCGAAGGCATAGCGATAATAGCCTTACCGCCCTGGCTGCGCGATGCGCCATAGATGAAGTCTACCTGGCCACCTACGCCCGAGTAGAACTTGGTGCCGAGCGAGTCAGCGCAAACCTGACCGGTGAGGTCAATCGAGAGAGCCGAGTTGATAGCGCAGAACTTGGGGTTCTGAGCGATGATGAAGGGATCGTTGGTGTAAGCAACATCCATCATAAGTACCTCGGGGTTATTGTCAATGAAGTTGTAAACCTCCTGCGAACCCATAAGGAAGGTCGAAACGATTTTACCCTTGTCGGTAACCTTGTTAGCGCCGTTAACAACGCCCTTCTCTACCAGGGGCAGTACGCCGTCAGCGAACATCTCAGTGTGGATACCGAGGTTCTTGTGGTTACCGAGCTGTGCGAGCACTGCGTTAGGAATAGCACCGATACCCATCTGGAGGCAAGCACCATCCTCAATCAGAGCAGCACAGTTGCGACCGATAGCGGTCTCTACCTCGTTGGGGGCGGTGAAGTGGCCCTCCATCAGAGGCTGGTCATCCTGAACGAAGATATCGATCATCGAAGCGGGGATCATAGCGTCACCAAATGCGCGGGGAACATACTTGTTCACAACAGCGATTACAGTGTCAGCGCACTCAACAGCAGCCAGAGTAGCATCTACCGAGGTGCCGAGCGACACGAAGCCGTGCTCGTCAACGGGCGATACCTGAATCATTGCTACGTTACAGGGCAGTGCACCCGAACGATAGAGTTTCTGAGTCTCGCTGAGGAATACGGGGATGTAGTCAGCAAAACCACTCTGAGTTACCTTGCGCACGTTGCCGCCTACGAAGAACGAGTCGAGCTGGAAGATACCCTCCATCTCGGGTGCTGCATAGGGAGCCTCACCCTCGGTGTGGAGGTGGTGGATGCGAACATCCTTCAACTCGCCAGCCTCGCCACGAGCGCACATAGCCTTAATCAGACACTGGGGAGCACTTGCTACACTGCTGAGGTGTACGTGGTCGCCCGACTTGATAACCTTCACCGCCTCTTCGGGTGTGGTGAACTTGATCTCTTTTCTCATTTTTTAGATGGGTTTTTGTTATGTTTTGTATTGTGTTATGTTGCTTTGTTGGTAGGTGATTGGGCTGTTTGTCGGGCTTCATTTGTCACTACATTGCCCCAATCGGCCACAAACTACCTAAAAATCGGCTTCAAAGTTAATAATTATTTTCCGAAAGAGTGGTAAGCAATAAATAATTTATTATTTTTGCTTTGGAAACTGTTTGTTATGGTTTCGCATATTACTAACCACAAATAGAAGTTTAGATAACTTTTTGATAACTATGAAGACAAAAGAGGTCAATGACGTCGTTCTCCGATTCTCCGGTGACTCGGGCGACGGAATGCAACTCACAGGTACTCTCTTCTCGGATACTGCTGCCCTGCTTGGCAATGGTATCTCGACCTTCCCTGATTATCCCGCCGAGATTCGTGCTCCGCAAGGCACAGTGGCTGGTGTGTCGGGTTTCCAGGTGCATATCGGCTCGCAGAGAGTACTCACCCCTGGCGACTATTGCGATGTGTTGGTGGCTATGAATCCCGCCGCGCTGAAAGCAAATGCTTGCTGGCTCAAAAAAGATTCAACAATCATCATCGATGCCGACTCGCTCGATGCCAAGAGTGTGGCGCGTGCGGGCTTCAAGAGTGAAGACCCCTTCGCAGAACTCGGCCTCGAAGGATATAATATCCTCACTCCTGCCATTACCTCGATGACTCGCGATGCTTTGGCAGGACTCGACCTGGACCAGAAGAGCGTAGTGAAGTGCAAGAATATGTTTGCACTTGGCATCTGCCTCTATCTCTACGACAAGCCTCTGGACCACCCCAAGAGTTATATCCAGAAGAAGTTTGGTGCTAAACGCCCTGTGGTTGCCGAGGCCAACATCTTGGCTCTGACCGCTGGTTATAACTATGGCAACAACACCCACGCCTTTGCTAACACCTACCGCGTGGAGGCTGCCGACCTGCCAAAGGGTCTCTATCGTAATATCAACGGTAACCAGGCTACCGCTTGGGGTCTGTTGGCAGCGAGCGAGAAGAGTGGTCGCCCTCTCTTCTGCGGCTCCTATCCTATCACCCCCGCTACCGTAATCCTCGAAGAACTCGCTAAGCGTAAAGACTTGGGCGTGAAGACCGTACAGGCTGAGGACGAGATTGCGGGTATCTGTACTTCGATTGGTGCTTCGTTTGCAGGCCACCTGGCTGTTACCAGCACCTCGGGTCCTGGTCTGTCGCTTAAATCGGAGGCTATGGGTCTTGCTGTTATGGCGGAGTTACCTTTGGTAGTTGTGGATGTACAGCGTGGTGGTCCTTCGACAGGTTTGCCCACCAAGACCGAGCAGAGCGACCTGCGTCAGGCTCTGTGGGGTCGCAATGGTGAGTGCCCTATGGTGGTGCTTGCAGCAAGCAGTCCTTCGGATTGCTTCAATACCGCTTTCCAGGCGGCGAAAATTGCCCTCGAACATATGACACCGGTGATTATGCTCAGCGACGGCTTTATCGCTAACGGCAGTCAGCCTTGGCGTATCCCCTCGATGAGCGACTATCCCGAGATTGTTCCTCCCGTTATTACCGAACTCGACGAGAACGAGCCTCGCTTCTTGCCCTACAAGCGCGATGATAAGCGTCTTGCACGTCGTTGGGCACTTCCTGGTACTAAGGGCTTGGAGCACCGCATCGGTGGTTTGGAGAAGGACTTCCTCAAAGGTACCGTGTCGCATAACCCCCTCAATCACCAGCGTATGGTGGAGGCTCGTGCTGCGAAGGTGGCTGCTGTTGCCGACTTTGTACCTCGTCAGGAGGTGCTTGGTGAGAGCAGTGGCGATTTGCTCGTTGTGGGCTGGGGTGGTACTAAGGGCCACTTGCAGGCCGTTGTTGAGAAGATGCAGGCTGAGGGTAAGAGTATTTCGCTCTGCCACCTCACCTATATCAATCCTCTGCCCAATGGCTTGAAGGAGATTCTGGCAGGCTTCAAGAAGATTGTTGTTTGCGAGCTCAACGATGGACAACTTGCCGACTATCTGCGTATGAACTTCCAGGAGTTCAAGTATGAGCAGATGAATAAATTGCAGGGTCAGCCCTTCACTACCGTGGAGTTGGAGGCCAAGTTTAACACCCTAATCGAGAAGTAAGAGTATGGAAAAAGAGATGATACACTATTCGTTCACCGATTTCAAGAGTGATCAAGAGGTTAAGTGGTGCCCTGGTTGCGGTAACCACGCCATACTGAGTGCGGTGCAGAAGGCTATGCCTCAGGTAGCTGAGGATACGGGCGCACCCAAGGAGAGTTTTGTGGTGGTGTCGGGCATCGGCTGCTCGTCGCGCTTCCCCTACTATATGGATACCTATGGCTTCCATAGCATCCACGGCCGTGCAAATGCGATTGCTACGGGCGTGAAGACCGCCAACCCTTCGCTCAATGTTTTTGTGGCTACGGGCGATGGCGACTCGCTCGCTATTGGTGGTAACCACTTTATCCACGCTGTGCGCCGTAACATCGACCTGGATGTTATCCTCTTCAATAACGAGATTTATGGTCTGACCAAGGGTCAGTATTCGCCCACCTCGAAACTCGGTAAGGTGACCAAGACTTCGCCTTTCGGTACTATCGAGAAGCCTTTTAACCCTGGCGAGTTGGTGATTGGTGCTCGCGGCACATTTTTCGCACGTTCGGTAGATGTTGAGGTTGCTCTGACTAAGGATTGCCTGGTTGAGGCTGCCGAGCATAAGGGTATGTCGGTTGTGGAAGTGTTGCAGAACTGCGTGATTTTCAACGATAAGGCACACGCTGATTTTGCTGCCGACAAGGCTATGCGTGCAGAGCGCACCATCACTCTCCATCACGGCGAGAAGATGCTCTTTGGCGCAGAGAAGAACAAGGGCTTGGTGCTCGACGGCTTTAAGTTGAAGGTTGTGACTGTTGGCGAGGATGGCGTAACACTTGACGATGTGCTGACTCACGATGCACACGAAAAGGATACCTATCTCCACAATGCTCTGGCTGCTATGAAGTATCCCGACTATCCTGTGGCTCTGGGTGTTATTCGCGATGTGGATGAGCCTACCTATGAGCAGGAGGTGGAGCGTCAGATTGCTGAGCAGCAGGCTGTTGCACCTATCAAGTGTGTTGACGACCTTTTGCGCAGTGGCGATACCTGGATGATTGAGTAATCCTGATGTTGCCCCTGATATAAAGAATTGAAAGATAATTATTTATGTATTAAATTGTAAATAACAATGACAGAGAAATTAAAGATTAGAGATCTTACGATGCGTGATGGCCAGCAGAGTGCCTTTGCGACTCGTATGAAGCAATCGCAGATTGATCGTATTCTGCCGTTGTACAAAGATGCCAACTTCTATGCCTTGGAGGTGTGGGGTGGTGCAGTGCCCGACTCGGTGATGCGCTACCTTGGTGAGAACCCCTGGACTCGTTTGGAGAGCATCCACGAGGTTATCGGCCCTGTGTCGAAGCTGACTGCTCTTTCGCGTGGCCGTAACTTGTTCGGCTATGCTCCCTATACCGATCAGATTATCGACGGCTTCTGCCGTAATGCTATTGAGTCGGGTCTGGGTATTATGCGTATCTTTGATGCACTGAACGATGTGGATAATGTGAAGTCGACCATCAAGTATGTAAAGCAGTATGGCGGTATTGCCGATTGTGCTGTTTGCTATACTATCGACCCCAAGTATCCCCCCGTAAAGTTCTTCGACCGCCTGCGTGGTAAGAAGAATCCTGAGCCTGTCTTTACCGATGCTTACTTCCTCGACAAGGCAAAGCAGATGGAGGCTCTGGGTGCGGATATGATTACCATTAAGGATATGAGTGGTCTGATTCCTCCCCGCCGTGTGTCGAATCTGATTAAACTCTTCAAGCAGAATTTGAAGGTACCCGTAGATTTCCACACCCACTGTACCCCCGGATATGGTCTGGCATCGGTGCTGGCTGCAATTGGTGCAGGTGTTGATGTTGTTGATACCAACATCTGGAACTTTGCAGGTGGCCCTGCTGCTCCTGCTATCGAACTTGTGTGGATCTTCTGCCAGAAGGCTGGTGTAGAGCTCGATATCAATATGGAGGCTGTTGCTAAGATTAATGAGCACCTCTTTGAGATTCGTAAGGAGCTTGATGCATTTGATGCTGTTAAGAAGTTCCCCAAGCCTTTCAACCCTCTGACCGACAAGCTCCCTGCTGAGATTGATGCAGAGTTTGATCGCGCCCTCAAGGCTGTTAAGGAGGTTGACGAGGATACCTTGGTAGATGCTTGCCACAAGATTGAGGCTTACTTCGGTTTCCCCGAGCCCAACGAGCTGGTGCAGAAGGCAGAGATTCCCGGTGGTATGTATACCAATATGGTGGCTCAGCTCAAACAGCTCAAGAGCGAGGATATCTTGGAGGATGCAATGAAACTTATCCCCACCGTGCGTTTGCAGGCAGGTCTGCCTCCTCTGGTGACTCCTACAAGCCAGATTGTGGGTGCTCAGGCTGTTAACTGCGCTATCGACTTGAAGAAGGGTAAACCTATGTACACCACCACCAGCAACCAGTTTGTAAGTATGGTGAAGGGTGAGTATGGTCACACCCCCGTTAAGGTTGACCCCGAGTTCCGTTTGAAGATTGCAGGTACTCGTGAGGAGACTCCTTACGATACCTCTAAGTATAAGATGCAGCCCAACCCCGTTTTGGAGGATTGTGGTGGCGTTAAACTTGCCGAGAACGAGAAGGAGGAGCTCTTGCTCGAACTCTTCCCGATGGTGGCTAAGGACTACCTTACCAAGACCAAACGTGCATATTGGGAGGCTAACAAACCTAAGGAGGAGCCTAAACCAGAGCCTCAGCCTGAGGTGCCTGCTGCTGAGCCTATCGTGTTGAAGGGTGCTGCAGTTGTTGCTCCCCTGCCCGGCACTGTGTTGAGTATCAGTGTTAAGGAGGGCGACGAGGTTAAGCGTGGTCAGGAGGTGCTTGTGATCGACGCGATGAAGATGGAGAACAGCGTCGTTTCCGACCATAAGGGTAAGGTACTCCGTATCTTCGTTGAGCCTGGCCAGGCTGTTGCTGCTGATGGCCTGCTGATGGAGATTGGCGAGTAGTTCTTCTCCGCTTTTCTGTACAAAATATTTGAGCCTTTTTGTAAAAAGGCTCCCCAAAAACTTTTGTACTATTTAGTTTGCGGATTTAGGA
>JAFNVE010000127.1 GCA_017379955.1 Tidjanibacter sp.
AAGGCCTTGAAACGACCCTCGTGCTGACCTGCGAGGAAGTATACCGAGTAGCCACCATAGCTTGCACCTACTGCACCCAGACGCTCCTCGTCACTCCAGGGCTCGGCAGCCACGTGGTCAATTGCGCTGAAATAGTCCTTGATGTTCTGACCGCTGTAGTCACCCGAAATCTGGTCTACCCACTCTGTGCCGAACGAAGGTACGCCACGACGGTTGGGTGCTACGACGATGTAGCCCTGTGCCGCCATCAGCTGGAAGTTCCAGCGGTAACTCCAGAATTGGCTTACCACACTCTGAGGACCGCCCTCGCAGAAGAGGAGGGTGGGGTACTTCTTGTTGGGGTCGAAGTCGGGAGGCAGGATTACCCAGGTGAGCATCTCCTTGCCGTCGGTAGTGGGTACCCAACGCTTCTGCACCTCGCCCATACGGATATTGTCATATATCTCGCCATTTACACGGGTGAGCTGAGAGAGAGTACCATCGGCCGCTACCGAGAAGAGTTCGGTTGCGTGGCTTATCTTGGTCATGCCTACCACGATGTTGTCGCCCGAGGCGGTCATAGTGTTGATGTCGTGGTCGCCCGAGGTGATTACCTTTACAGGACCACCATCTGCCGATACCTCGCATACCTGATGTGTGGCGTTCATCGGGGCGATGAAGCGGATAGAGCCGTTGCCGTTCCAGAGCACGTTTGTTGCGCTATAATCGAAATCGGGAGTGAGGTCGGTGAGCGAGCCATCGGCAGAGTTCCATACAAACAGACGCTCTTTGTCGCTCTCGTTACCCGCACGACGCATACTGCGGAAGGCTACCTTGGTGTCGTCGGGTGAGAATACGGGGTACTTGTCGTAGCCAGGCATCACCTCCGCGCCGTCGCCATCCTTCTTGCAGATGTTTGTTGTGGTGCCTGTTGCGGTGTCGTAGAGGAATACGTCGGAGTCGGTCGAGATAGCATACTCGGTGCCTGTCTGACGCTTGCAGGTGTAGGCGAGTACTGTACCTGCATTGTTCCAGCTAATCTCGGCAGCATCGAAGTAGGGTGCAGTGGGTGCATCCCAAGGCTCACCCTCCATGATGTCCTTGCCGGCACCTGCCTTGCCATCTTTGAGCGGCGCGATGAAGATGTGACGATAGCTACCCTCGTCCCAATAGTCCCAGTGACGTACCATCAGGTCGTCGTAGATGCGGGCTGCCGAGGAGGGCATATCTTCGTAAATCTCTTTCGAGAGGCGTTTTTCGACTGCTACGGGGTTGATGTAGAAGAGCTTATCGCCCGAAGGCGCAACACCAAAGGCCTCAATACCACCCTCTACGGATGTTACCTGCGATTGGGTCCGACCATCTGCCGAAGCCTGCCACAGCTGCATATCGCCACTGCGCGAGGAGAGGAAGTAGATGGTCTTGCCATCGGCACTCCACGCGGGCGAAGAGCCGTTGTCGATGATGCGCACGGGCTCGCCACCGGCAAAGGGGAGCGAGTAGATGTCGGTGCTCGACTTGTTCTCGCTGAGCGAGTAGTGAGTGACACCGTAGAGTATCGTCTTGCCGTCGGGCGAGAGGGTCTCGCCACCAATACGACCCATCTTCCACATCACCTCAGGGGTGAGGATACCTGCCTCTTTCTCGGCAGGTGTCAAAGCGTAGCGGTTGTCAGCCACGGGCTTCTCCGCGCCACCACCGCAAGCAACAGCCATCGTTGCCATCATAATAATACTGAGTTTTTTAATCATTGTTTTATGCTTTTTTTGTTATTAATTCTCGTTTAGTAACTCCTCCTGCATTGCGATTGCAGCCTCGGTGTTGAAATACTCCATAAAGAGGGAACGTATTGTGGAGTAGGTAGATACCACTTTGTCGAATAGCTCGGTGCCACAGAGCCACACTACCTGATTGATACCCTCCTCCTGCTGTGGGGTGGGTGTTTTGTCGCCCTCGTAGTCCATTACGAACCAATGGGTGCGCTTAATCTCCCAATGGCCGTATGCGCGGTGAAAGTGCATTGTGGGGGTGAGGGGGCGAACAATCTGGCAGTCGAGGCCAACCTCCTCCTCTACCTCGCGCAGGGCGCACTCCTCAATGCTCTCTCCCGCCTCGAGATGACCCTTGGGCAGATCCCACCAACCGTTGCGCTCCATCATCAATACCTCACCTTCGGCGTTGCGGATAAGACCACCACCCGCCTCGGCAATGGGGAACTGTGCGCAAAAGTGGTCGAATTGGGCCTCCCACTCGGGAGAAACAATCCAAAGGGTGTTGTTATTTCCAACTTTTTCCACCAACTTTGCAGGGTCTAACGACTCGATATTGTCGAGTGTTAGGATGGCCTCCTCATCCTCGGGTGCCGAGGGAAGGAAAACGAAGAGTTTGTCGCGAAAGAAAATCTGTTTCATAGTGACAACAAATATAACACAATAAATGTAATTAGGGCAATTTTCGTATGGAAAAATATGAGAGCAAACAATACCAGATCCGCCGTTCTGCCGAGCAGATCTACTCGATAGTGTCGGACTTCCGTAACTTTACCCCGATGATGGAGGGACAAGTGGAGGGCTGGAGTGCCGATGAGAACCACTGCTCGTTCAAGGCTAAGGGACTCACCGCAAGACTCTCTATCGTGGATAAGGAGCCGTGCAAGGTGGTGAAGATCCAGGGCGACGAGGGTACACCCCTGGAGTTTACTTTTTGGTTCCAGATGAAGGAGGTTGCCCCATACGATACCCGCATCCGACTTGTGCTGCACGCCAAACTGAATTTGATGATGAAGATGATGATTGGCGGTAAGATGCAGAAGATGTTGGATGAGATGGCGGAGAAGATTGCCTCGGCCCTAAATTAGCAAAAGTCGCCTGATTGGTAAATTTTGCACTTCCCTTGAAAGGCTTCGCCTCATTTACGACAAGTAAACTTCGGCTCGCCTTTCCTCACGAAGCCCAAAATTTTCTCAATCATACGACTTTTGAGGTTGGGAGAGTGATGGGAATAATAGGAGTAATAGGAATAATAGGAACTCTCCCATAGTTCTCATAATTCCCATAACTCCCATCAAATAATCGCTAATCCACC
>JAFNVE010000128.1 GCA_017379955.1 Tidjanibacter sp.
TTGCTCGGCTATCAGCTTGCGCAACAACTCAACAGCAAAGTTTTTCTGTTTCATCTGCGCAATCTCCTCCAAGAATTTCGGGTCGAAGATCGAAAATTCCTCTTTGATATCCGAGAAGAGGTTTATCACACCCTCGCTCTTGATGCTCTGTTTGAGCAGTTCGTTTATGCGCTCGTTAATCTCGCGGAACGAAATCTTACCCTTGCCCTCCACGCGCGTTAGCAGTGTGCGTACCGCCTCGAAGTAGGCCGCCTCTAATCGTTCCTCTCGCTGCAAAAGACTCTGGCAGAGCGACAACGACTGACGGAGCAACAACGCCTCTTTGATGTATAGTTTCTTTGTCTCCTCACGCTCGGGTGCTTGCAGGAAATCTACACCGCCACTTATCGCTGCAGCTCGTGCCATATCCGACTCGCCGTAGAATGCCGAATAGTCGAAGCCATGTAGCAGGTCGCGGCACACCTCCAACTTCTTCTGAAATTCGGGATATGCAGTCTTCGAAATATCGGTGTCGCCATAGTTTTTGCGATCACGAATGGTGTAGTCGTTCATCGCCTGCCTCAATGCGGAAGCTATGCCCACATAATCAACCACCAAACCGCCCTGCTTGTCGCCAAACACACGATTTACACGGGCGATAGCCTGCATCAGGTTGTGTCCCGACATCGGCTTATAGACATACATCGTCGAGAGCGACGGCACATCGAATCCCGTGAGCCACATATCCACCACAATCACCATTTTCAGCGGGCTGTCGTTATCCTTAAATCGCTTTTCCAGCTCCTTTTTGTGGGCATCGTTGCCGATTATCTCACGCCACTCCTCGGGGTCTTTATTGCCCGAAGTCATCACCACCGCCAACTTTTCGCTCCACGCAGGGCGCAACTCCAAGATGCGGTGGTAAATTTTCATCGCTATCGGGCGCGAGTAGGCAACAATCATCGCCTTGCCCGTCTGCTCATATTGGCGGTAGTTTTCGTAGTGGTCGAGTATATCGCCCACAAGTGAATCTATCGTTTCGTCTGCGCCGAGGATCGAGTCGAGTCGCCCCAACTCTCGCTTGCTCTTCTCTATTGCATACTCCTCCGCCTCGTCGACCATCGCTTCGTATTCATCATCTATACGGCGGAGCGTAGCCTCGTCGAGATGCAGATTTATCACTCGGCTCTCATAGAACACAGGGCGTGTAGCACCATCGGCCACCGCCTGCGTCATATCGTAAACATCTATGTAGTCGCCAAACACCTCGCGTGTCGAACGGTCTTTCTGCGAAATTGGCGTACCCGTAAAGCCAATATATGTTGCATTTGGCAGCGAGTTACGCACTCGGCGCGCTGCTCCTACCTTAACACGACCTTCGCTGTCGATTTTCTCGGTCAGACCGTATTGACTGCGATGTGCCTCGTCGGCTATGACTACGATATTGCGGCGTGTCGAGAGAGGCTCTTCGCTCTCCTCGAACTTCTGCATCGTGGTAAAGAATATGCCGTTTGCCTCGCGCCCCTGCAATAGTTCGCCGAGGTGCTTGCGGCTCTCGGCTTGTACGGGCGTTTGGCGTAGGAAGTCGGCACACTTGGCAAACTGACGGTACAACTGCCCATCGAGGTCGTTGCGATCTGTTAGCACTACAATTGTAGGTGACGATACCACTTGTTGAACACGCTTGGCGAAGAATACCATCGAGAGCGACTTACCAGAGCCCTGCGTGTGCCAGAATACACCGCCCTTGCCATCGGTCTGTGTCGCCTCGGCTACCGAGTTTACAGCCTTGCGCACCGCGAAGAATTGATGATAACCCGCCAAGATTTTTGCGCTCTGCTTTTCATCTTTCGAGAAGCAGATGAAACCACGCAAAATCTCTATCAGGCGTACCTTGTCGAACATTCCCGAGAACAACACATCGAATGCTGCGTAGCGGTGTATTTCGCTTGTGCCGTCAATGGTCTTCCACTCCATAAAACGATCCTCGCCGGCGGTAATCGTGCCTGCCTTGGAGGTCGCCATATCGCTCATCACGCAGAAGGCGTTATAGACAAAGAGCGACGGAATCTCAATCATATAGTTGCGCAGCTGGGCGTATGCCTCCGAGACATCGGTATTCTCGCGCGATGGCGATTTCAGCTCCACAACCACGAGCGGCAAGCCATTTACGAAAATTATGATGTCGGCTCGTCGCACCGAACGCTCCTCTACGGTCCATTGGTTGGCTACCGTGAAGTTGTTGCGTAGGGGCGTGTCGTAGTCTATGAGTTTTACTCGTGTTGCGCACTGCTCCCTGCCGTCAAAATAGTTTACCTCGACACCATTTTGCAGATAGTCGTGGAACACCTCGTTGCGCTGCACAAGCGAGCCACTCTCGATGGTGCGAATCTTCGTGATTGCCTCCTCCACCGCCTCGGCAGGCAGCGTTGGGTTTATGGCATAGAGCGACTGCTGCACAAGGTCGATGTGCAACGGCTCGGTGTATTCGCGCTCCACACTTGGACCATAGATATAGTCGTAGCCCAGCGTATCACGCATCAACTCCAATATCGCATTCTCAAAATGTGCCTCGGTAAAGTGCATAGTATTAGCAGAATAATTTTGATATTACATCATATTGTTTGATAAACCCAACTATAAACAATAGACATACAACACACAAAATAATAAACTTACCACATATAGCATAAAAGCTACTATGTGCTCTTTTATCCATTCGTTTGTCGTGTTCTGATACATCTTTTTCTTTATCAAATTGGAAATATTCTCCTCGATAGAAACAAGCATCAAAAAAGTAGTGGCATACATCAACAATAAGATACAAGAACGCTACGATTAAGGCCCATAACAACCAATCATTGCTCGGACTAAACCCCTCTTTTGAATATGCAAGTACCCAAATAGTACCGATTACTCCAAATATAAGAGTCCGAGATAATTTAGAGAAATTACTTGACTGTTTATAATGGAAATCCTGACATTCATCTAATAGCTTTTGAACATCATTTTGACTCCAGCTAGTAACACTATCTTCGGTAATAGTTTCAATCGTTGTTTCTTTTACCGTAGTTTCTCGTTTAATTTCTTTTTGTGTTCCCATAATTATTTTTTAGGGCTTCCAGATGGGCCTGCTGATTCATTAATTTTACCACCATTACCATATTCTCTTACTTCACGTTCTTTAACAGGTACAGTGGGTTTAGGATTCGATTGTGGTTTCGGATTGTTGTTAGTCGTTGTTTTAGCCATAAAATAAATACTATTTGTTAATATACAAAATTAATAAATTATTCGGTAACTTTTATCTCTCCATTCATCAATTTTGGCAATAAGGTATCACGGAGGGTGGTGAGGGTTTCATTTTCTTTTTGATTTTTCTCCATTACCTCAAAATGCGGACAAACTATTTTATGAAA
>JAFNVE010000129.1 GCA_017379955.1 Tidjanibacter sp.
ACTGATGCTCTTGCAAGATTCAAAAGGATGATTGGCGATGACGTGTTCTTTTTGACAGGCACAGATGAGCACGGACAGAAAATTCAGCAGCTTGCCGAAGCTGAGGGTATTGAGCCTCAGAAATATGTTGACAATGTTGCTGGCGAGTAAATGTAGCGCCGCTATTGACGGTGTAGTTCTGATTGTCGAGTCCGACCATAGCATAACTCTCTCTTGAATCGACCTTGATTCTTACCGTCGAACTGTCGGGAATTACCAACGGTCGCATCGAAAGATTGTGTGGAGCGATAGGGGTAACAACAAAACATCCACACTCCGGAGCAACAATAGGGCCACCAGCACTAAGCGAGTAAGCGGTTGAGCCTGTGGGTGTTGCGATAAGTGCTCCGTCGCTGTGGTAAGTTACAGTCTGCTTGCCGTCAATCTCGACATCAATACCGAGCATACCCATATGGTGACGCTGAACGGAGAACTCGTTAAGTGCGTAAGGGTAGACCTTGCGACCAAAATCACCCTCTACCTTCAAAAGCGAACGACGTTCGATGGTGTACTCACCGCGCGAAAGCATCTCGATAGCCTTACCAATCTCGCTGCGAGGTACGTTTGTGAGGAAACCCAATCGGCCAGAGTTTACGCCCAATACAGGCATACCATACTCCACAGCCTGGCGTGCCGCTTCGAGCAGTGAACCATCGCCACCATATACCAACATTATCGAATCAGTTGCAAGTGAGGGTGTTATCTCCTCATAGAGAACTTCTTCTGGGATAACTGTCTGCTCGGCTCCGTAGAGTTTGCGTGCTGCATCACGATTCAGAGCATAGTCAAATCCGGCATTGGTAACTATCTCAATCATTGCCGAAAACTCCTCTGCACTCACTTTGTGTGCAACTCGCGAATAAATTACTATTTTCATTTCCAAAAAATATGGTAACTTTGCAACTGCAAATGTAGGTTAAAATAATGACAAAACTAAGTGTAAATATAAATAAGATTGCCGTTATTCGCAATTCGCGTGGTGGAAATCTGCCTGATGTGATTGGTGCGGCTCTCAATATCGAGCGTTTTGGCTCGGAAGGTATCACTGTTCACCCTCGCCCCGATGGTCGCCATATTCGTTATGACGATGTTAGAGAACTAAAAAAGGTGCTTTCAACCGAACTGAATATCGAGGGAAATCCTATCGATTCGTTTACTGATTTGGTGATGGAGGTGGTGCCTGCTCAGGTTACACTCGTCCCCGATGCAGCAAATGCAATTACCTCAAATGCAGGCTGGAACACTATCGAACATAAAGCGTTCCTTGAAGAGAAAGTCCGTCTGTTTAAGTCGGCTGGTATTCGTGTCTCGGTCTTCGTTGATCCTGTCGTTGAGATGGTGCAGGGTGCAGCTGCTGTTGGGGCTGACAGAATTGAACTCTACACCGAGGCATACGCCGCAGGCTATGAGGCAGATCGAGAGGCTGCAATTGCTCCCTATGTTGCTGCTGCCGAGGAGGCGCGCAAGTTAGACTTGGAGGTTAATGCAGGTCACGATTTGAATCTCGATAACCTGCAATACTTTATTGAGCGAATCCCCTGGACTGCAGAGGTTTCCATTGGTCACGCACTTATCTCCGATGCTCTCTATTTGGGCTTGGAGAATACCGTTCAGCTCTATCTTCGCAGGGCTCATAATTTGTAAAATTAATAACGCAAAAGAGTGGTTTCGCTTCCCATTTTCGAAAAGATTACCGAGATTGTCGATCGCAAGGGTGTAAGGGCCTTTGTGGTGGGTGGTTTTGTGCGCGATTACTACCTTCGTCGCCCTTGTACTGATGTGGATATTGTGGTAGTCGGAAGTGGTATTGATGTTGCTCGTGAATTGGGTAAGGTGACACGCTCTAAGGTTTCGGTTTTCAAGACTTTCGGTACTGCTATGCTTCGTGCCGATGGTATGGAGGTTGAGTTTGTCGGAGCACGCAAGGAGTCCTACTCGCACGACTCCCGAAAACCGGTAGTTGAGGAGGGTACTATTGAGGATGACCAGCTTCGTCGTGACTTTACGATTAATGCTCTTGCGTGGTCGCTCAATGGCGATACATACGGACAACTTCTTGACTCGTTCGGCGGTATGCAGGATTTGGAAGATTGTATTATTCGTACTCCGTGCGATCCCGATATCACCTTCTCGGACGACCCTTTGCGTATGATGCGTGCAGTTCGTTTTGCTACTCAGTTAGGCTTCGATATTGCTTCCGAAACCTTCGATGCAATATGCCGAAACAAGGACAGAATCAAGATCGTTTCGCGTGAAAGAATAGCCACCGAACTTGGTAAAATTGTTGCTTCGCCTGTTCCTTCAATAGGTTTTGAATTACTTGAACTGACGGGCCTTTTAGAATTGATATTCCCAGAGTTACACGCTCTGTGCGGAGTAGATGTTGTTAATGGCCGAGCGCATAAGGATAATTTCAAGCATACACTCAAAGTCCTTGATAATGTAGCCCGCAAAAGCGATAATGTTTGGCTTCGCTGGGCGGCACTTTTGCACGATATCGCAAAGCCTCAAACCAAGGCCTATGATCCACGCATAGGTTGGAGTTTCCACGGACACGAGTTTATCGGCTCGAAGATGATTCCGAATATCTTCCGCGCAATGCGTTTGCCGATGAACGAGAAGATGAAGTATGTGCAGAAACTCGTATTGTTGCACTTGCGCCCGATAATTCTTTCGGAGGATGTAGTTACAGATTCGGCAGTGCGTCGTCTGCTCTTCGAGGCTGGTGACGATATTGATGACCTTATGACTTTGTGCGAGGCAGATATCACCTCTGGCGATGAGGCAAAGGTGAAACGCTATCTGCGTAACTTTGCTATTGTGCGCGAAAAGTTGCGCGAGATTGAGGAGAAGGACCGTATCCGTAATTTCCAGCCTCCCATCTCGGGCGACCTTATTATGAAGGTTTATGCCCTCGGCCCTTGCAGTGCAGTTGGCGAGATAAAGGCAGAGATAAAAGATGCTATTCTCGACGGTAAAATTGCCAACGATTATGACGAGGCGTATGCTCTGATGGAGCAGATTGCCGAGCGTATGGGCCTGGTCAAAGCCGAGTAGTGCCATCTATTTTTTTATTA
>JAFNVE010000130.1 GCA_017379955.1 Tidjanibacter sp.
AGGCGGGGGCTTGGGGGTGGGTCAGGCTTGGAATTGCCTGCGCAAGCAGGCAGGTGTCGAGGTGGTAAGTAGCCAGATGACTTAATTATACCTTTATATTGTTCAGTCCCTTCCTATAACATCTTCGCTAATTTTTCTACTGCTCGGCCTCTGTGGCTCATTGAGTTTTTCAGTTCGGCGGGCATCTCGGCGAAGGTCTCGGCATAGCCCTCGGGGATGAACAACGAGTCGTAGCCGAAGCCTCCCTCGCCTCTCTCCTCGGTGGCGATGGAGCCTCGCACCTCGCCTTCGCAGAATCTCTCCTCGCCACCCTGAATCAGTGCGATGACGGTGCGGAAGCGTGCCGAGCGGTCGGTCACACCCGCCAGGTTTTTCAGGAGCAGTGCGCGGTTGGCTGCGTGGTCGTGGCCGTCTGTGGCGTAGCGTGCCGAGTGAACACCCGGAGCACCACCTAGCGCGGCAACCTCCAAGCCTGTGTCGTCAGCGAAGCAGTCGAGGCCTGTGCGCTCAAAGACGTAGCGTGCCTTCTGCAAGGCGTTGCCGTCGAGCGTGTCGGCAGTCTCGGGAATCTCCTCGGTGATACCCGTCTGGGCAAGCGGAATAATCTCAAAGCGGTCGCCCACAATGGCGCGCACCTCCTCTAACTTATGGGCGTTATTGGTTGCAAATACGATTTTTTTCATAGTTTGGTCTATATAAAATATACGAGAATAGTTGCTTAGAGTGCGCACGAGGAGCCGTCGTCACCCATAGGGTCACGCTCCTTAGCGAGTAGTTTCAGTTGGTGGTCGGTGTATATCTTGTCGATGATTGTCTTGACGATGGTGTCCATCTTGCGACCCTCGCGATAGTCGGCGGGGCAGATGTGCGACACTCGTCCCTGAGCAATCAACTCCTCGCTCACCTCGCGACCCTTCTCTGACGAGGGGTCGTAGACCGCTATGGAGTGGCCGCCGTGGTACTTCACCTGACGCATCGAGGGGATATCTGTTGTGCCGTCGCCCACATAGATCATACGGCTGAAGGGGAGGGGTCGCTCCTCTTCGGGCACATAGCGGTTGACAAGACGCGAGTCGCTCACCGACTCCACACCCTTGTTTATCTTGTAGAGGAACTGCGTCTTGGTGGTGTAGTTTACCGCCACTGCAGGCCAATAGGCGTCGCCGTTCTCGTCGTAGAGGAAGGCGCAGGCGTAGATGTTCTTGAATTCGTGGGCTATGCTGCTGCCCTCGATAATCTCTTTCAGACCCGAGGAGTTGACATAGTGTAGCATCTCGATACCGCGCTCGGCAGCGTAGGCATTGATGCGGCTAAACCACTCTTTTACACCAGGATAGAGTGTGATGTTGCGACCACTATCGACAAACGACTGTCGTTTCAGGGGCAGATTTTTCTCCTTGGCCTCCTGCAACATCATAAACATATACGATAGGATAGGGTCGGCATCGTGCTCTTCGGCAAGCACATTGCTGGCTGTCCAAAACTCGGCATTACTTTTGCCCACGGCAGGTATGAAGTCGTACTCCTGCATATTGCCCGGGGAGAGGGTACCGTCGAAGTCGTAGACCAGCGCGGCAGTGATAGTATTCTTTTTCTCCATAATTGGTTGATTTTCGTCTAATCAGAGAGTAAAAATAGTTTTTTTTACTCTTATTTCACAGAAAAATCGTATATTTAACTCATAAAAAGATTGAAAATTACGGAATAGATATGGAAAAGAATTTTTTTGAACTCGTTGAGAAGCGTCGCTCCTGCCGCAAGTTCTCGGAGCAGAAGCCCGAACGCGCTGTTATAGAGAGAATTATGGAGGCAACACTCACTGCCCCCTCGTCGAAGAATACGCGCACGAGCCGCTTTCTGGTGATTGACGACCCCAAGACCATTGCCCGTATGTCGGAGATGCGCGACTACGGCTCGGCATTTATGGTGGGTGCTCCCGTTGTGGTGCTGGTTATGGGCGTTAAGGATGCCACCGACCTCTGGGAGATTAACTGCGCAATCTCGGCCACCTACCTCCAATTGGCTGTCGAGGCCGAGGGTCTGGGTAGCTGCTGGGTGCACGTTGGCGGTCGCCCACGACTGAAAGATGAGCCTCAGGGCGAGCAGGCCGAAGATTATCTCCGCACCTTCCTCCCCATCCCCGAGGAGTGTGGCGTGGTCTGCGCTGTGGCACTCGGCTACTCGGGCTATGATGGCGAGCGCGCCCGACCAATCCTGAACAACGATGGTATGGTGAGATACCTGTAAGAGAAAGAGCCTGTCGAATTATTCGGCAGGCCTTTTTGCTTTTGTAACCCCTTCAACCCCCTCGCCGCGCTTATTTCTCTTAATATAAATAGGTAAAAAGTTTTGTTATTCGTAAAACAATACTAACTTTGTGGGGTAAATAGCATATTTTACCCAATTTGTAACATATCAAGCAAACAAATACAATACACAATCAATAATCAACCTTTTATTATCGTATGAGTAACATTTTTACTTCATCAATCGGCAAAAAGCTGATTATGAGCATCTCGGGGTGTTTCCTCGTGTTGTTCTTGGCGTTTCACATGTGTATGAACCTCGCTCTTGTGTTCTCGGCAGAGGCATATAATGCTATCTGCGAGTTCCTCGGCGCAAACTGGTACGCTCTTGTAGGTACCGCTGTTTTGGCTGCGGGCGTTTTGGTACACTTCGTTTACGCATTTATTCTCACCATCCAGAACCGCAAGGCTCGTGGTAACATCCGCTACGCTGTTACCGCTAAGGAGGAGGGTGTGTCGTGGGCATCGAAGAATATGCTCGTTCTGGGCGTAATCGTTATCCTCGGCTTGTTGCTCCACCTCAAAGACTTCTGGGCACAGATGCAGTTGGTTGAGATTCTCGGTCACCACACTAACAGCTATGGTCTTGCTCCTACCGATGGCGCAGGTGCTACCTTGGCGGTGTTTGGCAACCCCGTATTCTCGGCACTCTACATCGTATGGTTGGTAGCCCTCTGGTTCCACCTCACCCACGGCGTATGGAGTATGCTCCACACTATGGGCTTCAACAGCAAGGTTTGGATGAAGCGCGTTAAGTGCATCGCTAACATCGTTGCTACCCTGATTATCGCTGGCTTTATGCTGGTAGTTGTTGCTTGCTTTATCAAGACTCTGTAATAGCAGGTAGTCAACAGTCCAACGAACAAAGAAAACAAGAAAAAAATATAAGAATATGGCAAAATTGGATTCTAAGGTTCCCGCAGGCCCCGTGGCCGAAAAGTGGAGCAAACACAAATCGGAAATCAAGGTAGTTAGCCCCGCCAACAAACGCAAACTCGACGTTATCATCATCGGTACCGGTCTGGGTGGTGCATCGGCTGCTGCTTCGCTCGGCGAGCTGGGTTACAACGTAAAGGTATTCTGCATCTCCGACTCGCCCCGTCGCGCTCACTCGATTGCGGCTCAGGGTGGTATCAACGCTGCTAAGAACTACCAGAACGATAACGACTCTGTATATCGCCTCTTCTACGACACTATCAAGGGTGGTGACTACCGCGCACGCGAGGCTAACGTATACCGTTTGGCTGAGGTGTCGAACCTCATCATCGACCAGTGCGTTGCACAGGGTGTACCCTTCGCACGCGAGTACGGCGGTCTGCTCGACAACCGCTCGTTTGGTGGTGCTCAGGTATCGCGTACCTTCTACGCTCGTGGCCAGACCGGTCAGCAGTTGCTGCTCGGCGCATACGCAGCCCTCAACCGTCAGATTGCTAAGGGTTCGGTTAAGAGCTTCCCCCGCCACGAGATTCTCGATATCGTAGTTGTTGACGGCAAGGCTCGCGGCGTTATCGCTCGTAACCTTGTGACCGGTGAGATTGAGCGTCACGGCGCACACGCTGTGGTTATGGCAACCGGTGGTTACGGTAATGTATTCTTCCTCTCGACCAACGCTATGAACTCGAACGGTTCGGTGGCTTGGCAGGCATACAAGAAGGGTGCATTCTTCGCTAACCCCTGCTTCACTCAGATTCACCCCACCTGTATCCCCGTACACGGCACTCAGCAGAGCAAGCTGACTCTTATGTCGGAGTCGTTGCGTAACGATGGCCGTATCTGGGTTCCCAAGAAGAAAGAGGATGTTGAGGCTCTCCGCGCTCACACCAAGAAGCCTTCGCAGATTCCCGAGGAGGATCGCGACTACTACTTGGAGCGTCGCTACCCCGCATTCGGTAACCTCGTTCCCCGTGACGTGGCATCGCGCGCTGCTAAGGAGCGTTGCGACGCTGGCTTCGGCGTAAACGAGACAGGCCTGGCAGTATTCCTCGACTTCAAGACCGCTATCGAGCGTCTGGGCAAGGATGTGATCAAGGCTCGCTACGGTAACGTATTCTTCCTCTCAACTAACGCTATGGCTTCTAACGGCTCGGCTGCATTCCAGTGCTACCGCAAGGGTGC
>JAFNVE010000131.1 GCA_017379955.1 Tidjanibacter sp.
AAGTATAGCAAATAATTCTCAGTTTGGCAAAGTGGATAGATAAATCGCTCTTTGCAATAACCTCAAAAAAACATACCTTTGCGGCACACAATCAAGACACGAGAGATGAGAAAAATCACAAATATTGAGTTGGGACGTCCCACCGTTGAGGAGTTTGCATCGGCCGAGAAGTTGCCTGTGGCTGTGGTGCTTGACAATGTGCGTAGTGCCGGTAATGTAGGATCCTTCTTCCGCACCTGCGACGCCTTTGGTATTGGCGAGATTCTCCTCTGCGGCATTTGCGCCACCCCACCCTCCAAGGAGATACACAAGACGGCACTCGGGGCAGAGCAGACGGTGGCCTGGCGTCACTTTGCAACAACTACCGAGGCTATCGAGGCACTCCACGCTGAGGGCTACACCGTACTCGCCATTGAACAGGTGGAGGGTGCTGAGATGCTCGGAGAGGCTGCACTTGCTGAGCGCACACCCCTTGCCCTTGTCTTCGGCAACGAGGTGGAGGGTGTATCGCAGGAGGCCGTTGATATGTGCGACGGAGCTATTGAGATACGCCAAGTGGGCACCAAACACTCGCTGAACGTAGCTGTAACGGGCGGTGCAGTGCTGTGGGAGGTTTTTAAAACATTATACCAATAGATATAAAACAGGGCAAAGGGGATAAATAATTCAAAAAAAAGGCTACATTTGCCCCATACAAACCCTATAAACATTTTTACACAATGTCAACAGAAGGAACTGTAAGAGCCGTAACCACCCTCCGCTTGCAGGAGATGAAGCGTCGCGGCGAAAAGATTGCAATGCTCACCGCATACGACTATTCGATGGCCAAAATCCTCGATGGTGCCGGTATTGATGTTATTCTGGTGGGCGACTCGGCCGCTAACGTTATGGCTGGCTACGAAACCACTCTGCCTATCACTCTCGACCAGATGATATACCACGCTCAGGCTGTCACCCGTGGCGCAAAGCGAGCACTTGTAGTAGTTGACCTCCCCTTCGGTACATATCAGGGCAACTCGAAGCAGGCACTCGACTCGGCCATCCGCATTATGAAGGAGTCGCAGGCCGACGCTATCAAGCTCGAAGGTGGCGAGGAGATTCTCGAGTCCGTTCAGCGCATCTTGTGCGCTGGCATTCCCGTTATGGGTCACCTGGGTCTTACTCCCCAATCTATCCACAAATTCGGCACTTACACCGTGCGTGCTAAGGAGGAGGCCGAGGCTGCTAAGCTCATCCACGATGCACACCTTTTGGAGGAGGCTGGCTGCTTTGCTCTGGTTATCGAGAAGGTACCCGCTAAGCTTGCTGCACGCGTGGCAAGCGAGGTCAATATTCCCATTATCGGTATTGGTGCTGGTGCTGGTGTCGACGGTCAGGTACTTGTGTCGTACGATATGCTGGGTATTACGGGCGATTTCTCGCCTCGATTCCTGCGTCGCTATGCAGAGCTTGGCAACGAGATGCGCAACGCATTTAGCCACTACATTGAGGATGTAAAGAGTCAAGATTTCCCCAACGAGAAGGAGGAATATTAGTCAGAAGCGACAACCATAGAGAGAAAGGAGTGATTTTTCGCTCCTTTTTTTTATATGTCAAATCAAACAATAAAAAAATATTATATCTTTATCCCAAATTAGCTCAAACTAATTACTAACCAATTCATAAACAACAAACAACAATGAAATTTCTAAGCAAACTTATTGCAACATTCTGCGTAGTGTGTGCAGTAATGCCTGCCGAGGCTAAACAGAAGGCAGACAATTACGAGAACTTCAAGGTTGCCATCTACACTCGTGCATACGAGGTACAGCAGATGACCGACCGCGAGTGGCTCGAAACAAGTTGGGAGACCATCTCAAATCAGGTAAAGGTTGACAAAATCTATCTTGAGACTCACCGCGACCAGCTTATCATCGACAAGGCCGAGATGAAGAAAATCATCAAGTTCTTCGAGGACAAGGGTGTTGAGGTTGCAGGTGGTATCACATACACAATCAGCGAGATGAACGACTTCGAGACCTACTGCTATCAGGATCCCGTTGAGCGTGCAAAGGCACAGGAGATTATCGAGCTGACCGCTGAGCTTTTTGACGAGGTTATCCTCGACGACTTCTTCTTCACCGACTGCAAATGCGACCTCTGTATCGAGGCTAAGGGCGACCGCACCTGGACCGAGTATCGCTTGGAGTTGATGCACAAGGCTGCTGAGGAGGTTATCTTGGGCCCCGCAAAGAGGGTTAATCCCGATGTTAAGGTGATCATCAAGTACCCCAACTGGTACGACCACTTCCACGGCCTCGGTTTCGACCTCGAGCACGGTCCTAAGCAGTTTGACGGCGTATATACCGGTACTGAGACCCGCGATGCTGTGAGCAGCGACCAGCACTTGCAGCCCTACCTCGGCTACCTCGTATGGCGTTACTACAACAACTTGGCTCCTGGCCGCAATGGTGGCGGTTGGGTTGATACCGGCGGTATGCGCTACATCGACCGTTACAGCGAGCAGTTGTGGATTACCATGTTCGCTAAGGCTCCCGAAATCACTCTCTTCGACTACCGTTCGATGCTCACTCCTCTGAGCGAGCGCAACCGCGCACCTTGGACCGGCCAGGGCACCAGCTTCGACTTCGACGAGATGATGAAGCCCGTTAAGATTGGCAAGAAAGAGGTTACCCCCACCACCGTAGCACGCGCTGCTGGTTACAGCCTCGAGGAGGTTGACAAGGTGCTTGGTTTCCTTGGCGAGCCCGTTGGTATCAAGAGCTACAAGCCCTACCACTCGTCGGGCGAGGACTTCTTGCAGAACTACTTTGGTATGATTGGTATTCCTATGGATATCGTTCCCGAGTTCCCCGCAGAGGAGGAGTTCATCATCCTCACCGAGCAGGCTAAGTACGATAAGGATATCGTTGCTAAGATTCAGAAGCAGTTGCAGGATGGCAAGGATGTTATGATTACCTCTGGTTTCTTGCGCGCTATGCAGGGCAAGGGCATTGAGAAGATTGTTGAGATGGAGTACACCGACCGCAAGGCCCTCATTACTGAGGTTAAGGCTGGCTGGGGCGCACTCACTCCCACCAAGAAGCCTATCCTGATGCAGCAGATTCAGTACTTCACCAACGACTCGTGGGAGGTTATCTCGGGTATGGATGCAGGTCTTGGCTGGCCCATTATGCACCGTGGCCGCGTGTCGAACGGTACTCTCTACCTCTTGGTAGTGCCCGACAACTTTGCTGATCTCTACAACCTGCCTGATAACGCTCTGAACTCGATTCGTTCGACTGTCAGCAAGCGCGTTGTTCCTTACACCATCGAGGGTCCCAACAACATCTCGCTCTACGTTTACGACAACAACACTATCGTTGTTGAGTCGTTCCACGACGAGGAGATTACCTTCAACGTAGTTGCTCAGAGCACTCCTAAGAACACCGCTACCGATGTTCTGACCGGCGAGCAGCTCGAGGGCAAGGCTCGTATGACCTTCTCGTTTGGTCCTGCACCTGCCGCTCCCGCACAGGTTACTTATAGCGTAACTCTTAAACCTCACTCCTACAAGGCGTTGAAGTTCGAGTAGCAGAATATCAGGTTTCGACCTATTTGGCAGTCCCTCGTGGACTGCTTTTTTTTGCCCAATGCTTACAGATTTTCACATATCGGCCAGAGAGCCCTACAAAAGGGATTCTGTGGCGAATAAAAAAGCGATTGTGGCGGAAATCAATTAAATTGAGTGGTGAAATTTCGCCCCACTTTCAAACTGAAACCAATAATTGAATTTTACTATCAATCTTCACTATTTGCAGTCGTAAAAAATTAATGATTTCAACTTTACCCCCCCCCATTTGTGGAGCTATCTTGCTGATTTTCTGCACTTTATGTGATAGTCTAAAATTATCATAAAAAGCATTAGATTGCTTACAATATATTATTATAACACTTGAAAATTTTCAAAAAAAATTTCATCCATATAGCTCGCTGTATATCTGATATTTAGACCCCGAAATTGTGATAAAAAAACCACTTATTACACCACACGTTGTTAAAAAAGTTATAATAAATTTTGCATATACGAAAAGATAGTTATAATTTTGTTATCGCTCACCCCAAAAGAGTACAGATTTAACACAAATTATAAGAACTGCCCGTAATGAAACGTTTGTTTATTATCCCCATTATCCTGCTGAGTATTTTCTGCTCAGCATTTGCGCTACAAGCGCAGGATATTACCCACCAGGGGATTATTAAACAGATTGACAAGGACAGCATTGAGCTAACCGTATACTTCCAGCGTAGCTACTCCACCTACTCCCCCAACCTAGTTCAGAAAGGTATATCGAACGAGATTCGAATTAGCGATTTCGACCGAGAGTTCCATAAACTCATTTCCGACGAGAATATCGCAATCCAGTACATCAACATTGAGTCGGCAGCCTCGCCCGAGGGTATTACCAGAAACAACCTCCGACTCTCCGACAGACGAGCAGAGACGCTCATATCCCAACTTGAAGAACTGCTCTCCGAAGCAAAGCATCAATATAGAGTCACCTCTCACGGTATCGACTGGCAGGGCCTCGATTCTCTCCTTAGCCGCAGCACTATTCCTTACAGTGCCCAGATGCTTGACATAGTTCGCAATACTCCCGAATTTATTTACGACAAGAACAATAAGATTGTAGATGGTCGTCTGCGCAAGTTGCAGATGTACCGTGGCGGTGTGCCCTACAACAAGATTTTCGAGGAGCTCTTCCCCGAGTTGCGCTATGCGAAGATTACTATTGGCTACACCCGCACCACAATCATCGAGCCGGAGCCTATCCCCGAGCCTCAGCCCGAACCCGAGTCTACTCCCGAACCGGAGCCTATCCCTGAGCCTCAGCCTACTCCCGAGCCTCAACCCGTAGTTATGGAAAAGGAGAGCAAAGATGTAGTCCACGCACTCAAGACCAACCTTCTTTCGGACTTGGCGTTGACTCCTCAGATTGGCTACGAGGTTATGCTGAACGACGAGTGGTCTATCGCTGCCAACTACCACGGTGCTTGGTGGCGTCCTATGGGTCGTTACTACTACAACTATGGTGGCTCGGTTGAGGTGCGCCGTTATTGGGATCCCAACAACAAGTATAATACAATGTCTGGCCATCACTTTGGTGCATTTGCCCAGATTCTCACCTACGACGTAGAGGGCAAGGAGAAGGGTTACCTTGGCAAGAAGCCTCACGTTGGTCTTGGTGTTACCTATGGCTACTCTGTGCCTCTGGGTCGTCGCCTGAACTTGGATATGTCGATTGGCATTGGCTACCTCACAGGTAAGTATGAGGAGTATCGCTATATTGATGGCCACTACGCTTGGCAGGGTACTAACCGCTTGCACTACTTTGGTCCTACCAAGGCTGAGTTGTCGCTTGTGTGGTTGATTGGTCAGAATAACATTAATCAGAAAGGAGGCAACAAATGATAAGAAGAATCACTCTTGCACTGCTTTCGGCACTTGTACTGCTGACCTCCTGCGAGTATAAGGACCTGTGCTACAACCACGAGGAGCACGCCTTGCGCTACCATATCGATATCAAGGCTGACTATCGTCGTGATTGGGAGGACTCCTCTTCGCTGCCCTACAAGTGGATGGAGAATTGGCCTCAGCACTATATCCCCTATGAGCAGATTCGTCCCGAGCTGCCCACAGGTCTGCGAGTGCTCACCTACCACGAGAGCTACTCCGAGCCTCACAAGTCGAATATCGACCCCGAGGGCGGTATCGTTATGCTGAGCGAGGGTCTGAACGATATCCTGCTCTACAACAACGACACCGAGTATATCGTCTTCACCGACCTGGAGAATAGCGCAACCACCCGCGCAACCACTCGTACCCGCTCGCGCTCGTCCTATTTTGGTAATGTATATAGCAAGACCGAGGAGGAGCACACCGTAAACCAGCCCGATATGCTCTACGGCGCATTTATCAAGCAGTACAACTCGGAGAAGGTGCTGACTCCCGAGGAGTTCGAGGTTACTATCCAGCCCCTTGTTTATACCTATAAGGTGCGCTTCGAGATTGAGGAGGGCTTGGAGTATGTCACTCTGGCGCGTGGTGCTCTGTCGGGTATGGCCGGCTCGGTATATATGCACACGGGCTATACCGCCAGCGACCCCGTTACGGTGCTCTTCGACTGCGAGGTTACCGACTTTGGTGCTCGCTCGCTTGTCAAGTCGTTTGGTATCCCCGACTTCCCCGTCAACGACTACGTTACCGACGGTAGCCGTGCTCAGGACCGCGCCTACGCACTCAACCTGGAACTGAAACTCGTTAACGATACCTTCCTGAGTATGGACTTCGACGTTACCGACCAGGTTGCGGCACAGCCCCACGGAGGCGTTATCACAGTGTCGGGCATCAAGGTCAACCGCGAGGACGCCACCACAAGCGGCGGTTTCGATGTCGATGTCGAGGGCTGGGGCGATGCAGAGGATATCGTATTGCCACTGATATAACCGGAACAGACTAACAAACTTAGAGATAAACAAATAGAGAAAACAAACAAAACAAACAATTAACAATTTTTATTAACTTTTCTAACAATTATCTATTATGAAAAAATTATTCGTAATGGCACTTGCAGTAGCAGCTTTGGCAAGTTGCAGCAAGGTAGAGCCCATTGAGCCGGGTTACAAATCGGCTATCGGCTTTGAAAATGCATTCATCGACAATGCAACAAAGGCTGAGTTGAATACAGGCAACATCTTGAGTTTTGAGGTATGGGGTACTGAGGCTAAGGCTCCTATCTTTAACGCTACTACTGTATCCCGCGCAGACGCTTCGTCGCCCTGGGACTACACCGGCACTAAGTACTGGCACCCTGGCAACCACTATGAGTTTGCCGC
>JAFNVE010000132.1 GCA_017379955.1 Tidjanibacter sp.
CACCTTTCACCTTTCACCTTTCACTTTTGCTCTTTGCTCTTTGCTCTTTGCTCTTTCATCCAATTAATTACTCTAAAAATTGGTACTTCCTGAAACAAAACTAAAAACTTTGCGTAATATTTAAGATTGCTGTTTGTTTTTTTTCGACAAGTGGCAGATTTTAGTTAGGTGAAAACAGAGAAAAACCCAACAATATGAAACTTTCGCAGTATAACTACAACTTTTCGGCCGATATGTTGGCGAAATATCCTGCCGACAATCGTGACGAGTCGCGTCTGCTGGTTGTAAACCGCGCAACCGGTGAGTTTGAACATCGCCTCTTTAAGGAGATTCTCGACTACTTTGATGAGGGTGATACCTTTATCTTCAACAACACAAAGGTCTTTCCTGCAAGACTTTACGGCAATAAGGAGAAGACAGGTGCTGAGATTGAGATCTTCCTGCTCCGCGAGTTGAACAAGGAACTCCGTCTTTGGGATGTCTTGGTAGATCCCGCGCGCAAAATCCGTATCGGCAACAAGCTCTACTTCGGCGAGGATGACCAGTTGGTGGCTGAGGTAATCGACAATACCACTTCGCGTGGCCGTACCCTCCGTTTCCTCTTCGATGGCGACTACGATGAGTTCCGCGAGGTGCTCCACCGTATGGGTGAAACCCCGCTGCCTCGTTGGATTCGTCAGGAGGTTGAGGAGTTGGACGCTGAGCGTTACCAGACTGTTTTTGCTAAGGAGGAGGGTGCTGTGGCCGCTCCCACTGCCGGTTTGCATTTCAGTAAGCACCTGCTCAAACGTATGGAAATCAAGGGTGTAGAGGCTGCTGAGGTTACTCTCCACGTTGGTCTTGGCAACTTCCGCGCAGTGGATGTTGAGGACCTGACCAAGCACAAGATGGACTCCGAGCGCATCATCGTAACCGAGGAGGCTGCCGAGAAGGTGAATAGCGCAAAGCGTGCAGGCAAGCGTATCTGTGCAATCGGTACCACCGTACAGCGCACAATCGAGAGCAGTGTTACCACCGATGGTATGCTCAAACCCTACGATGGCTGGACAAACAAATTTATCTTCTGCCCCTACGATTTCAGTGTGGCAGACTCGATGGTGAGCAACTTCCACCTGCCCGGCTCTACCCAACTGATGATGGTAGCTGCTTTTGGTGGTCACGATATCGTGATGGCTGCATACGAAGAGGCTATTAAGGAGGGTTATCGCTTCGGAACATACGGCGATGCGATGCTAATCCTTTAATTTGCAGAGAAATTTGAGCAGTTTCTGAAGAAAAACGGAAAATTATTATTACCTTTGTATTCTGTTCCAACGTGATATAATAGATGGAAAAACCAAAGATACTCTATGTGTGCCAGGAGATATATCCATATCTTCCGGAGAGCCCTGCCGCAACACTTTGCCGTACTCTTGTACAGGCAATGCAGGAGCGTGGTGGTGAGATAAGGAGTTTTATGCCCCGCTATGGCGTTATCAACGAGCGACGTAACCAGTTGCACGAGGTGATTCGTCTGTCGGGTATGAATCTTATTATCGACGACAACGACCACCAGCTGATTATTAAGGTGGCCTCTATTCCTTCGGCACGCGTGCAGATTTACTTTATTGACTCCGACGACTACTTCTCGCGTAAGGCAACCTTGTGTGATGCCGATGGCAAGGAGTTTGATGATAACGACGAGCGAGCTATCTTCTTTGCTCGTGGTGTGTTGGAGACAGTGCGTAAGTTGCGCTGGAAGCCCGACGTGGTACACTGCCACGGTTGGTTCTCGGCAATCACCCCTATCTATCTGCGACAGATTTTTGCTGACGACCCCTTGTTCAGTGATGTGAAGATTGTCTACACCATCTACGATGAGGATTTGAAAGAGCCGCTCAGCGCACAACTTGCAGATAAACTTGTAAAGGAGGGTGCAGATGCCGAAAAGTTGACCAGAATTGCAACTCCTTCATACGAAAATCTCGTAAAACTCGTTATTGATAACGCAGACGGTGTAGTTGTGGAGACTCCGAACCTTCCCGCAGCATTGGCAGACTACATCGCAGAGGCGAAACTCCCCGTGTTGGAGTATATGGATAAAGAGAGTACGAACTATTTGGATAACTACCGCAGTTTTTATGACGAAGTCCTTAAATAAGAGAACTATATCGGTTGGCGTATTGGTGGCAGCACTCTTCGCCAGCCTCACTTGTTGTACCAAGGTTGACGACCATCTGGGTCTTGACTTTATCCCTCCCTACCAGACTTTGCAGGTGGAGTTGGATACCATTTCGGTTGGTATGAACACCTACCTCACATACTCCGATTCGATACCTTCGAACAATGCTGGTTTTACCTACCTGGGTAGCCTGAACAGCAAGTCGTTTGGTCGTACCAAGGTTGGCTCGATGGTGCAGTATCTGCCCACCTACCGTTCCGATACTCTCGAGACGGGCGGTGTTGGCGAGAAGGCAGACTCGGTGTGGTTGGTGGGTAACTTCCGCCACGTGGCAGGTGATAGTATGCGCAAGCAGATTTTCAATGTTTTTGAGGTGAAAGGCAATTTCAACAATGACAGCACCTACTACACCTCGCTCAACATTGCAGACCATATCGATCCTACCCCTATCTTTACCTTTGAGATGAAGGGTAAGCCTAACTACAACCAGTACGATACTCTTGTGTTGCAGGTTGCTGACCAGAGCAAGGCGGATAACTTCCTCGACAGATTGATGAATATGGAGAAACCCTACTATCTGAGCGACTCGTTGTGGCTCACCAGATTGCAGGGTCTTTACATCGTTCCTGCTGATGAGTCGATAAAAAATGCGGCGGTCTATTCGATGGGTCTGGGTCTGGATGAGAACGATAGTTATCTGGCTCTCTTCTCGCACAACTACGACGCTCAGTATCCTGAGATTCCCCAGGATACCATCCTGCGTTACTACACCTTCTACGACAATGTTGACTACTCGCGAACTGTGTCGCTGACCACCATCGAGCACGACTATACCGGTACCGGTCTTTCGCCTGTGAAGGATGGTGCTCAGTCGTTGGGTGCTCCTACCGCAAAGGTTGGTGTGCAGGGCTTTGCTGGTGTTACTACCGCTTTGGAGTTTGACGAAAACTTTATGGAGGCACTTGCAGCACTTGTCCCCGAGGGCTACAATGTGATGATTAACAAGGCTAAACTTATTGTACCCACAGCTTTCCGCATCCCCGAACTTTATGATGCGGCTCCCGAGCGTGTTGGTGCCTATGAGAAGTACTCGACCAAGGAGGGTATCATTGACTACAATTGGTACTACGAGAACGAGTATGGCGGTGGTATCAACTATGGCGGCTATCTCAACCGTTCGCTGGGTGTCTATGAGGCAGATATTACCACATACGTTCAGCGTATGCTTGACAATAAGGCAACACTTCAGGGCAATCCAAGAATCACTCTTGGTATGCATGCCTACAACATCTTCCGTGGCGGCGAGATTGAGTTGAGCGGCACGGGAGGTGAAAGACCAATCCAGTTGGCGTTGACCTATACACTCTATAAGAAATCAAACCAAAAGTAACCCTTTTGGTTTTTTCCTTTTTATTAGAGTAGGCTTTTTTTGTTAAAACGAGATTATTTATAAGTAGGTAAGTTCCACTGAGATAGTCGGGAACGAGGCCTATATGAGAGAATATGCGCAAAAATTTAGTTATTGTAGAGTCGCCTGCCAAGGCAAAGACAATTGAGAAATTTCTGGGCGATGATTTTAAGGTCGCATCCAGCTATGGCCATATCCGCGATTTGGATAAGAAGGACTTGGGCATAGATACCGATGGCAACTTCTTGCCTCACTATATTATCCCCGACGAGAAACGTAAGGTGGTTGGTGAACTCGCCAAGGCTGCCAAGGCTGCTGAGACGGTTTGGCTCGCATCCGATGAGGACCGCGAGGGAGAGGCTATTGCTTGGCACTTGGCACAGGTGCTCGATTTGCCTCTTGATTCGACCAAACGTATTGTGTTCCACGAGATTACCAGGAAGGCGATTTTGGAGGCTATCGAGAATCCCCGTACTGTGGATATGAATCTGGTGAACTCACAGCAGGCGCGCCGTGTGCTCGACCGTTTGGTGGGTTTTGAGCTCTCGCCCGTGCTGTGGAAGAAGGTTAAGCCACAACTCTCGGCAGGTCGTGTGCAGAGCGTTGCTGTAAGACTTATCGTGGAGCGTGAGCGCGAGATTATCGATTTCAAGACCACTTCGTACTATCGCGTGGTGGCACAATTTACCGATGCCGAGGGTCATAACTTCCGCGCAGAGTTGGATAAGAGATTCGACACTGCCGAGCAGGCTCGCGACTTCCTCTCGCGTGTGCAGGGTGCTGAGTTCCGTGTGGTGAGCAGCGAGATGAAACCCGCAGAGAGAGTGCCTGCCGCACCTTTTACCACCTCTACACTCCAGCAGGAGGCAGGTCGTAAGCTTGCAATGTCGGTGTCGCAGACTATGTCGGTAGCGCAGAAACTCTACGAGAGCGGTTATATTACATACATGCGTACCGACTCGGTGAACCTCTCTTCGCAGGCTATGGCTGCTGCTAAGAGCGAGATTTTTAAGCATTTCGGCGAGGAGTACTATAAGGGTCGCAACTATAAGACTAAGAGCAAGGGCGCGCAAGAGGCACACGAGGCTATCCGTCCTTCGTATATCGACCGTATGCAGATTGAGGGTACTCCCGCAGAGAAACGCCTCTATGAACTGATTTGGAAGCGCACCGTAGCATCGCAGATGGCATCGGCTAAGATTGATAAGACAGTGATTACTATTGAGATCGGTGGCCAGCCTGAGCGATTTATTGCGACCGGCGAGGTTGTGCGTTTCGATGGTTTTATGAAACTCTACTCGGAGACCACCGATGAGGAGGTGGAGGGTGCAGAGGGCGGTTTGCTCCCCGTACTCCCCGAGGGCGCACTGCTCGGCTATTCCGAGATTGTGGCTACCGAGCGCTTTACTCAGCCTCCCTATCGTTACAGCGAGGCTATGTTGGTCAAGAAGATGGAGGAACTCGGCATTGGTCGCCCCTCTACCTATGCACCGACCATCACCACTATCATCAATCGTGGCTATGTCCTCAAACGCAATATTGAGGGCGGCAAGCGACCTTATCATCGTATTACTTTGAGTGGTAATAAGATAGCAGAGAAGACCTTGCAGGAGAGTTTTGGAAAGGAGAAGGGTCGTCTGACTCCTACCGATATCGGTATGCTGGTGAACGACTACCTTGCAGAGCAGTTCAAGGATATTATGGACTACAACTTTACCGCTAATATCGAGAAGCAGTTCGACGAGATTGCCTCGGGTGGTAAGCAGTGGACTGAGATGCTTGGTGAGTTCTATTCGCCTTTCCACGATACTGTAAATGAGGCACTTGGCACTCAGCCTAAGCAGGGACACGGCGAGCGCGACCTGGGTGTTGACCCTGCTACGGGTCAGCGTGTGATTGCTCGTATCGGCCGCTTTGGTCCTATGGTGCAGGTTGGTGGTGAGGACGGCGCAAAGGCGCGCTTTGCAAGTCTGCGTAAAGATCAGCTTATCGCTACCATCACTCTCGAGGAGGCTCTGTCGCTCCTCTCGTTGCCCCGCACTGTGGGTAGCGTAGATGGCGAGGATGTGGTTATCGGCGTGGGTAAGTTTGGCCCATATGTTCGTTTCAAGGGTGCTTTCACTTCGCTTGAGAAGGGCGACGACCCCTATACCATCACCTTCGAGCGTGCAATGGAACTTGTGGCAAGCAAGGCGGAGCGCGACAAGGCAGCCAAGGAGCCTATCAAGACCTTTGAGGAGGAGCCCGGCTTGAAGATTCTCAATGGTCGCTATGGTCCCTATATCTCCTATGAGGGTAAGAACTACCGCATCCCCAAAGGTAAGAAACCTGAGGCTTTGACTCTTGAGGAGTGCCGCGAGATAATTAAAAAATAGTCTGGTTGGAAACTTTGCACTAAGCGCAAATATCCCTAAGTCATATTACAAAAAGTAGCTTGCAAAATTTGCAGGCTACTTTTGTTTTATAATTGCATTGTCGGCTGGAACACCATTAATAATAGAAACGCCCGAGCTGAAATCTCAACTCGGGCGCACTATATTTGCTATTGCTTTTAGATAGAAATATCCAGAATCTCAAATTTCATTACGCCAGCGGGGGCTACAACATCGACAACCTCACCCTTCTTGTGGCCGATGAGTGCCTTGCCGATGGGGGTACCCACCGAAATCTTGCCCTCTTTCAGGTTAGCCTCGTGGTCCGAAACAAGGGTATAGGTAACCTCCTTCTGGGTAGCGAGGTTTTTGAGGTGTACGCGGCTGAGAATCTGCACACGGCTGGTGTCCACAAGTTTCTCGTCGAGGATGCGGGCATTGGCGAGTGTCATCTCCATCTGCATAATCTTTGCTTCGAGGTTGCGCTGTGCCTCTTTGGCTGCATCATACTCTGCGTTCTCCGAGAGGTCGCCTTTGTCGCGTGCCTCAGCGATAGCGTCGGCTGCACGAGGACGCTCTACTGCGCGCATGTGCTCCAACTCTGCCTTCAACTTGTTGTAACCATCTTTGGTCAAGTAAACAGTCTCCATATATCTCTCTTTTTTATGTTTTCTTACGGAACAAAAAAAATGAAGAATCCCGACTTGTCAGCCGGAACCCTCGCAATCGTTTTACACAACAAAGGTACCACTATTTTTCAGAATATCAAACTTTTTCGCCCTTTTTTTGCTCTTTGGGTTTGTGGTCGTTAGAGCAATGGGCTGAATAGGCGTGAGATAGACTCGTATAGACCGTGGAGGTTGGAACGTGCGTCCCAGGCCTCGGTGGTTATCTCCTCGCTACGCTTCAAGTCCTCCATAAAATAGCGGGTCAGCTCCTCAGCAATGCTGGGGTCGTACATCAGAGCCGTAACCTCAAAATTGTCCTCAAAACTGCGGATGTCAAGATTTGCAGAGCCTACTGAGCAGAACTCGCCGTCGATGATGATGAGTTTGGAGTGGTTGAAGCCCTCCTTGTAGAAATATATCTTCACTCCTGCCTCCAATAGCTCGCCAACGTACGAGCGGCTTGCCCAATAGGTAATCTTGCTGTCCGAGTAGCTCGGCAGTATGATACGCACATCCTTGCCGCTGAGCGAAGCCACCTTCAAGGCGGTGAGTATCGCCTGATTGGGCAGGAAGTAGGGTGTGGTGACATATATCGACTTGCGCGCTGTGTTGATAGCGGCGAAGTAAGACTGCATAATCGACGCCCAATCGGAGTCGGGACCCGAGTGGATAATCTGCATCGGCGAGAGGTCGTTGATGCTTGGCATAGGGTAGTACTTGGGGTGGTTGAGCCACTGCTTGTCGCTCACAAAGTACCAATCGGTGGCGAAGAGCAACTGCATACTTGTCACAGCGTCGCCCTCAATGCGCAGGTGAGTATCGCGCCACGGCCCACGCTTGGTCCCCTTTATGTAGCGGTCGGCAATGTTGATACCTCCCGTGAAGCCTATCTTGCCATCGATAATCGCTATTTTGCGGTGGTTGCGGTAGTTTACCTTACTACTCAGCCACGGGAAGACTACGGGCATAAAACGGCGCACATC
>JAFNVE010000133.1 GCA_017379955.1 Tidjanibacter sp.
AGCGACGCTTCGGTATCTATCCGCGACGGCAGGGCTGTTATTCCCGTCTCGGCAGCCAACAAACGCCGAGTGCCTGGCTTCATCCACGACCAATCAGCCACCGGCAAGACCTTCTACATTGAGCCTGTGGAGATTGTAGAGATTAACAACGAACTTAAAGAACTCGCCTACGCTGAGCGCAGGGAGGTTGTGAGGGTACTCACCGAGTTCACCGACTCGATTAGGGAGAACAGCGACGAGATTGAGGCGGCTGCCGACTACCTCTCGCGTATGGATATGATTCGTGCCAAGGCGCGCTGGGCACTCGACAACGACGCTACCGTGCCCATCATCTCCGAGGAGGGCAGACTTACGCTCCGCAAGGCACGCCATCCGCTTCTGCGTCAGGCACTTGCCAAGGAGCGCAAGGAGGTTGTACCTCTCGACCTGACACTCGACCCCGCTAACCGCATATTGGTAATCTCCGGCCCTAATGCCGGTGGTAAATCGGTCTGCCTCAAAACGGTCGGACTGCTCCAATATATGTTCCAATCGGGACTTCCCGTAACGGCTCTTGACAACTCGGAAATGCCTATTTTCGATAGTCTGTTTATCGATATTGGCGACGAGCAATCCATTGATAATGACCTTAGTACCTACTCTTCGCACCTCCATAATATGCGTGCTATGCTTAGTGGCGCGACCAATCGTTCGTTGGTGCTGATTGACGAGTTTGGCTCGGGCACTGAGCCTGTGATTGGTGGTGCAATCTCGGAGGCTATTTTGGAAAAATTTGTTGAGCAGGGCACATACGGCGTTATCACTACACACTATACCAACATCAAGTATTTTGCCTCGAATCACGAAGGTGTGTTCAATGGCGCTATGATGTTCGATGTGCAGAATATCGCCCCACTCTTCCGCCTCGAAACAGGCACGCCTGGTAGTTCGTTTGCGGTTGAGATTGCCCGCAAGACGGGTCTTCCGGAGCAGATTATCGCATCGGCAGGTGCTAAGGCAGGTAGCGACTATATGAACCTCGAACGCCAACTCCGTGAGGTGGCGCGCGACCGCCGCTATTGGGAGCAGAAGCGCGACCGAATCCGCGTGACAGACCGCCGAGTGGAGGAGTTGGAGAACTCCTATGCCGAGAGCCTTGCCAAACTGAAAGAGGAGCGACGCACAATCATCAAGGAGGCAAAGGATGAGGCTGCACGCATTATCGCCGAAGCTAATCGCCAGATTGAGAACACGATACGCACCATCAAGGAGAGCCAGGCCGAGAAGGAGGCCACTCGTCGTGCGCGCAGCGAGTTCGACAGTTTCCGCAACGAGGTATCGCAGCAGGAGAGCAAGGAGGACTCCGAGCGTCAGGCAGCAATTGAGCGCGAGATGGCTCGTGTGGCTGAGCGTCAGCGCAAGCGTGCCGAGCGAAAGATGCAGCAGGGCGAGAAGGTGAAGGCTGAGCAGTCGGCAGAGCCTGAGAAGGCCGAAGTTGCAGTAGGCAGAAAGGTGCGCATATCGGGTCAGGAGATAATTGGCGAGGTGAAGGAGATGCAGGGCAAGAAGGCACTCGTAGCCTTCGGTCAGATACTTACCACAGTGGCTATCAACCGCTTGGAGGTTGTTTCGACAGCCGAGTACAAGAAGCAGAATCGCCCGACAAGTGCGCGTACGGTGGTGAGTGTCGATATTTCGAGCCGCAAACTGAACTTTAAGGATAATATAGATGTGCGCGGAATGCGTGCTGCCGAGGCGTTGGAGAGGGTGACTGAATTCATCGACGACGCTATTATGGTTGGCGTGGGTACGGTGACAATCCTCCACGGCAAGGGCACGGGCGCACTCAAAGAGGAGATTCGTCGTTATCTGCGCTCAATTAGCGAGGTGGCTTCGGCTACTGACGACCACCCCGACCGAGGCGGAGCAGGTATCACGGTGGTAACATTTAAATAGAGAACTAACTAATCTACAAATAGTTATGAAATACACGCTTTCACAAATTGCAGAGATTTGCCGTGGTCGCCTCTTTGGGCGCGACACTACGGTCGATTGTGTCGCTACCGACTCGCGCCATAGTTTTGGCGAGGAGGAGCAACCCCTCTTTGTGGCAATACAGGGCACTCATCATGACGGACACATGTTCATTGCCGACCTCTACAAACGAGGTATTCGCGCCTTTATGATTGAGAAACCCATTGATACGATGCGCTACCCCGAGGCGGGATTTGTGATGGTGTCGCGCACACTGATAGCACTCCACGCCCTGGCTGCCGACTATCGTAACAAGTTCAAAGGCAAGGTAGTAGCCATCACAGGCTCGCAGGGCAAGTCGTCGGTTAAGGAGTGGCTCGCCCAGGCACTCAGCGAGTGTGGCAAACGAGTTTTCCGCTCACCGAGAAGTTATAATTCGCAACTTGGCGTAGCCCTTTCGTTGCTGATGATTGAGGGCGATGAGGATATTGCAGTTATTGAGGCCGGTATCTCCAAGCCCGGCGAGATGGAGCGTTTGGAGCGTATGATTCGCCCTGACGTGGGAATTTTCACCACTCTGAGCAACGAACACTCGGAGAATTTTGCCGACAATAGCGACAAGGCGGAGCAGAAAGCAATCCTCTTCCGCAACTCTCGCTCGGTGGTCTACAATTCGCGTTATGTGCTGGTAGAGAAGGCATTGCAGAAGGTAGCACCCAATGCCAAGCTGGTCAACATCAGCGATTGGTTGAAACGCGCACCCTTTGAAGAGGCTGCCGAGAGCGAGAACGGTGCAACGGTGATTGCCACCTGCCACCTGTTGCGATGCGATATCAAGCGTGCCGAGCAGGCGGTGGCTGATATGCGCCCCGTGGCGATGGGCTTTTCGCTCAGCGAGGGTCTGGGCGACTCGTTGATTGTCAGCGACAGACACAACACCGACCTCGGCTCGTTGTCGATTGCTCTCGACTACCTGTCGGGAGTGGCGGGCCAGAGGGAGAAGATGGTGATTCTGGCCGATATTATGTTTACCAACCTCCCCGAGGGCGAACTCTATCGCAGGGTAGGTCAGATGATAAAAAATGCCGAGGTGAGCCACCTGATTGGTATCGGTACTGCACTGATGAACAACGCCTCGCGTTTTGAATGCAAGAGCACCTTCTACGCCACAACCGAGGAGTTCCTCCGTGGATTTACACAAGATATGATTAATGGCAAGGCTGTGCTTATTCGCGGTGGCTATATGACTAATTTTGAACGCATTGCTCACCTTTTGCAACGCCAGAGTCACACCACCGTACTCGAAGTAAACCTCGACGCTGTGAGCCACAACCTCAGCCACTTCCGCACTATGCTCCACCCTACGGCCAAACTTATGGCGATGGTCAAGGCGGGCGGCTATGGTAATGGCGATGCCGAACTTGCGACCACACTTGCGCGTAGTGGTGTCGACTACTTGGCCGTTGCCTTTGCCGACGAGGGTGTGCATCTGCGCGAAAAGGGTGTTACGATGCCGATTGTGGTGCTCAATGCCGATGCAGATAGTTTCGATGTGATGATTGCTGCTCGCCTGGAGCCTGAGATTTACAACTTCACCTCACTGAGGGCATTCCTCGAAGCAGTGAAGAGGAGTGAAGAGAAGACCTATCCTATTCATATCAAGATAGATAGCGGTATGCACCGCTTGGGATTTGGCGAAGATGACATACCCGCACTTGTCGAGATACTCAGACAGGAGAGCCGATTGGTGGTGGTACGCACCATCTTCTCACACCTGGCAACTGCCGATGTACCAGAGGAGGAGGCCTACGCCCGCGCACAGATTGCCACCTTCGACAAGATTAGCTCCGCACTCCTCGAAGCACTCCCCTACCACGCCTTGCGCCATATCTGCAATAGTGCGGGTATCGAGAAATTCCCCGAGGCGCAGTATGATATGTGCCGATTGGGTATCGGTCTGTACGGTTTTGGCACTCAGGGACTTCGTGAGGTAAGTTCGCTCCACAGCCGCATTGTGCAGGTGCGCTCACTGCCCGCAGGTACGACTATCGGCTATGGCCGTGCAGGAGTCTTGGAGCGCGACTCGAAGATTGCAACAGTGCCTATTGGTTATGCCGATGGTCTGGACAGAGGTTTGGGATGTGGTCGCTGGTCGATGATGGTGGGCGGTAAACCTGCCCCGATTGTCGGTCGCGTATGTATGGATAGTTGTATGATTGATGTTACCGATTGCGAGGCTGCCGAGGGAGATAGGGTGACTATCTTTGGCGGTGGCAATGGTAATAGTGCAGAGGATATGGCCAATGTGTTGGGCACTATTGTCTACGAGGTGATGACCTCCGTTTCGGGCAGAGTCCGCAGAGTATATATTAAGGAGTAACTATGGCAGAGAACTACGGCACACTTTATATGATTCCCTCGCCAATCAGTGACGAGGCTTCGCTCGATGTCTTGGCAGCAGTAAATGCCCCTATCATCCGCTCACTCAGCCACTTTGTGGTGGAGAACACCCGCACTTCGCGCCGCTTCCTGAGCCGATTGGGGATGGGCAGACCTATTGAGGAGTTGAAGTTTGAGGAGTGCAACGAGCATACTCGCCCTGAGGAGATTGAGGGACTTCTGGCCCCACTGCTTGCAGGTGAGAGCGTTGGCGTCATTTCCGAGGCGGGCCTCCCTGGCATTGCCGACCCGGGCGCTGCTGTTGTGGCTGCCTGCCACCGAAAGGGTATCAAGGTTGTGCCTCTTAGCGGTCCTTCGTCGATATTTATGGCACTGATGGCCTCGGGACAGAACGGACAGAGTTTTGCATTTAATGGCTACCTCCCCGTCAAACCCCACGAGCGCAGAGGCGCAATCCGCAAATATGAGCAGAGAGCACTTAGCGAGGGCCAGAGCCAGATTTTCATCGAGACCCCCTACCGCAACGGCGCACTGATGGAGGAGATGTTGCAGAGCCTCGGTAGCGAAACATTGCTCACCGTGGCTGCCGACCTCACCGCCCCCACCGAGTATGTCCGCTCGGCCACCGTACGCAAATGGCGCACCCTGCCCCGCCCCGAGATTCACAAACGCCCCGCCATCTTTATTATCGGCAGATAAGAGGCGTACCTTTAAATATAGTACGATTATGAAACGACTAATTATTGCGATAGTTATCGCATTCTTCGTCTTTGTTGGTTGCACACCACCCACTCCAGAGAGCAAACCCCATAATATCAACCTGAACGGTTATGCTCAAAAAGGACAACTTATCAAAGGCTCGCAGATAAGTGTTTACGCATTAGACGAAAACCTTGTTGCCACGGGCGAGAGTTTCCCCGCCACCATCTCCGACGATATGGGCTCTTTTGCCATCAACGGCAAGAGCGATGCACCATTTTTGGAACTCAGCGCACAGGGCTACTACTACAACGAAAACAGAGGCGAACTCTCCGAGTCGCCTATATACCTCAGTGCCCTTATCCGCTCAGATATGGAGGGGGCAAACATCAATTTGCTTACATCGCTCACCACTCCTCGCATCAAGGCTCTTATGTCGGGCGGTATGAGTTTCGAGGAGGCCTCAACACAAGCAGAGGCCGAATTACTTAGTAGTTTCGGCTACGAGAGTAGCAACAGCCAATTTGCAGAGATGAATATCAGTGGCAATAGCGAGGCTGATGGTCTGTTATTGGCTGCATCGTGTCTGATACAGAGTGGCTTATCGACAGCCGAGATTCAATCATTGATTACCGAAATTGCCTCATCGCTTGCCTCGTCTGGCTCAGTACCCGAGTCGCTGAGGGATGAGATATTAGCCAAAGCCGAGGATATTGAGATTGTCGATATTGTTGAGAATCTGATTGATTACTATACAGACAAAGGCATTAGCAACTACTCCATACCCCCATTTTACTACCATTTAGACCCCACTCTGCGCGAGGGGTTGCACTTTATCACCAATAAACCTATAAATGTTGTCTTCCCTGGCGATACTCCAATCGAAGATAGCGATATAAACACCTCCAAGGAGGGCGGTACGTTTACTGACAACATCATCTGCTCAGAGTCATTTACAGCCGAGAGCAATTGCGATTGGATTGAAGTGGAGGTGGAGAAGGTAGATGGCGATATCTATCGTGCCACTACGACAATAGCTTGCAATACGGATGCAAAGCGAGAGGGCAAGGTTCTCTTCAAGTCGCAGAGCGGAGAGTTGTTGGAGGAGGTAATCTATATTCAGGGTAGCGGCCGATATAGACTTTACATTGAGGGCCCAAGCAATGGCACTCGCATCACAATCGAAGATACTCCACGAGGTCTGGAAGAGGGGGATTCGGTCTTAGTCAACAACGAAGAGTATACGCTCAAAAAAGACGAATTCGGCCTATATGCCGAGCTGACCGCCCCTGCTGAGGTATATCGAGTTGTGTGGCCCGTTAATGTTGATGGCGACAACGGCAGTTTTAGCCCCATTGAGTTGTGGGACGAGGACTACTACTATTGCACTGTTCACTATCCCGAGGTGGGTTATCCGCAAGGTGTCTATCCCTATTACGGCTTGTTGGTGGGCAACAACACACCTCTTGTAAAATTGCGCCCAATGTTTACGGGGATTATGGTAGAGGTCAAAGGCGCAGAGGTTGTAGACAGAGAGGTTACTATCACCGCCGACCAACCGATGTTTGGCACCTTTACCTACTCCAACTACATCGACGAGATGGAGCTAATACTCAACCCCTCGGCTACCTTGCGCGAGCCGGTGATAAAGGATGGCATTGCGAGCACCACAACCACACTATCGACAAATAGCAATGGCGACCTTACCACCCCTCTGCTACTCATCCCCGCCCAGAACTACAACTTTTCGGCCCTCGATAAACAGATAAAACAGCTGATCGTAGGTTTCAGTTATATTGACGACGGCGAAGAGAAGAATTTCTCGCTTGATAGTCCCACTGCCGACCATCTTAGCAAAAATGGATCTATGATAAAAATCTCCCTCACCAACCAAAATGGAGAGTGGAAGGCACATCTATACATCAAGCAAGCCCAATAGATGGGTGGCTGAGCCGAAAAAAAGAATTGTATAAAATTCTATCAAGTAAATCA
>JAFNVE010000134.1 GCA_017379955.1 Tidjanibacter sp.
ATCAACAGAAGCGTATGGTTAACTTCTGCATCGAATGTGGCGACGACGAGCTCAACCGCGACCAGTCGGAGGTATTCCTGCTGATGAAGGACAAGAACGTCCCCGTAGAGATTCGCATTGCAGACGGTGCTCACGACTGGAAATTCTGGCGCAAATGTCTGCCCCACGCTATGGAGTGGGCTGGCGAGTGCTTTATCCAGGCACGCACAGTACCTTTCAACGTAACTCAGCGCAGATAATATGAAACGACTTTTCGCACTCACAGCCTCTCTTCTGGCTCTCTGTTCGCTGTCGGCACAGACACTCCGTCAGATGACGATTGAGGAGGGTGGTACAGGCCCATACAAGGCTGTAATGACCTCCGAGAGTGGCTTCGAGAACTACACCTTCTACCGCCCTGCTGATATGGCTGCGGCGGTGGAGAAGGAGGGCAAACTTCCCGTATTGCTCTTCGGCAATGGCGGTTGCGCAAGCACCTCGATAGGTTTTGAAAACTATCTCACCGAAATTGCCTCGCACGGCTATATTGTGATTGCCATAGGCCCATATCAGGAGCCTGGGCAGAAGGTGGAGCAGGAGTGGTTCTGGTCGCCCGAGGGTGAGGATAAACCCGATATGCCCGTACAGAAGGTTGCTGCTCTCGACCTCCACGCACAACTCGACAAGTTGGCTGCGGAGAGTAAGAAGAGTGGCTCTATCTTCTTCGGCAAGGCCGACACCGACAACGTTTGCGCACTCGGTCAGTCGTGTGGTGGCTCGCAGGCACTCGTAATCGGCACTGCTGGTGACGAGCGCATCCGCACCATCATACCTCTCAATAGTGGCTGCACCCGCCCTGGTGACTTCCTGAGCGATGTAGTTAACAAAGACGACCTTGTACGACTGAGCGGCCCTATCGCCTATCTGATTGGAGGCCCGACAGATATCGCCTATAAAAATGCAGAGAGCGACTATGCCGTCATCACTACTCAACCCGTAGTATTTGCCAACACTGACCTCGGTCACGGTGGCTCGTACACTCAGCCTCACGGTGGCACATTTGCAGAACTGACCCTCCTTTGGCTCGATTGGCAACTCAAAGGCAATGCCTCTGGCAAGGGTGTATTCCTCGGTGAGCCATCAGCACAGTTTGCCGACTGGACCTTCCAATCCAAGAATTTTTAGACATTTGGTCGTGCAAGTAATAGACTGATTGCGATAATATAAACGCTCTAAGGAAAGATGTATAAAAATATGAAACGTATAGCGATTTCAGCAATTGCACTCTTGGCGTCGTTGGCGACTCTCTCTGCTCAGCAGGTAATTCCTCTCTACGATGGAGTTGCCCCTGGTAGCGAAGACCGCACGGACACTGAGCAGGTGAGCTACAACCCCAAAACGGGCGATATTGAGCGTATCAGTTCCACCTCATCGCCCTCGATAACCATATACCTTCCCGAGCCCGACAAGGCTACAGGTGAGGCGGTTATCCTATGCTCGGGTGGTGCAATGATGTTCCACTCGTGGGGTAACGATGTGGTAAATATGGCCCATTGGCTCAACGAGCGAGGCATTGCGGCTATCGGTCTGAAATATAGGCTCAAACCGATGACTCCGCCCCAGCCTCGTGGTCAGGGAGGCCAGCCTCGACAGCAGGCAGGTGGCCAAATGCCACCGATGATGCTCAATCTGGATATCACCCAATTCGACCAACTTGTCAAGTCCAATGCCGACCCCGCAGCCAACGACAAGGAGGGCGTAAGGCTCAATATGCAGGCAGTAGCAGATGCCCGAGTGGCTATGCGCCTTGTGCGAACCCATGCCGAAGAGTGGAATATCAACCCCGCAAAAGTTGGTTTCCTCGGCTTCTCGGCAGGTGGTGGTGTGGCAATCGGCGCAACCGTAACGGCTACTACTCCCGAAGAGATACCCTCGTTCCTTGCGACAATCTACGGTCCATCGTTGATGGAGGTTAAAGTCCCCGAAGAGAAAGTACCTCTCTTTATTGCCACACGCGCCGAACATCGCAACGTAGCAGCGGGCGTTATGTCGCTCTTTATGGATTGGAAACGTGCGGGCCAGAGTGCCGAGATGCACATCTACGCCGACCCACAAGGTGCTTTTGGTCCCGACGACACAGGACTACCTTCGGGCAGTTGGAGAGAGAGTTTCTACCGCTGGCTGAACTATACCTTTAATAAATAGAAGAAGATGAAAATCCGAAGACTACTAACATCAGTAATAGCCCTCTTGGTGTCGCTCACCGTTAGTGCCCAAGAGATTGGCAACTTTCGCGCAGTTCGCGTGGTGTCGCCCGAACTGACAGAGGAGGGCATAACTTTCCGTCTGCGTGCAGACTACGCTACTCAGGTATCGCTGAGCGTAGCGTGGCAGCCTGGTCAGGTGGCTATGCGTCGCGGAGCAGACCTGGTGTGGAGCGTAACCCTCCCCACCCCCGCACCCGACCTCTACTCCTACAACTTTGTGGTGGATGGCTCTACGGTATTAGACCCCTCCAACCCTGCAATGCAGCGTGATGGTACTACCTATCGTAATATTCTTATTGTCGATGGCCCATATTCGGCACACTACAAGGATGCTCCTGTGCGTGGTAATCTGAGTTATGTGTGGTACGACAGCCCTACCATTGGTGCTGAGCGTCGTATGGCAGTCTACACCCCTGCGGGCTATGACGAGAGCAAGAAGAAATATCCTGTTCTCTACCTCCTGCATGGTGGCGGTGGCGACGAAGAGGCTTGGAGTAGTATGGGTCGCGCAACTCAGATTATCGACAATCTGATTGCCGAGGGTCTGGCAGAGCCTATGATTGTGGTGATGCCCAATGGCAACGCCTCGCAGATTGAGGCTCCCATCTACACCACTCCTGGCGTGGCAGTAAAAGGTACTCCTCACGAGATTTCGTCCGACCTCTATGTTACAAGTCTGATTAAGGATATCATCCCATACATAGACAGCCACTACCGCACCATTGCTCGCCCTGAGGGTCGTGCTATTTCGGGCCTGTCAATGGGCGGTGGTCACACTATCCGCACCAACTACCTCTTCCCGGGCTACTTCGACTACATCTGTCCTCTTAGCACCGGCGCACATCCCCACAACCAAAAGAACACCCCCTACGCC
>JAFNVE010000003.1 GCA_017379955.1 Tidjanibacter sp.
GTGTGGTATAGTGCTCGATAACATCATAATTATCAGGATATTGGAGTATAAAACTCGACACTATACCATTGATTGTCCAGAAGTTATTGCGGTAGAACGTCTCGTTGGCGGTCGCCTCGGTGTAGAGTTGATTTTTAAGCCCCAACTCCACCTCGGGGTGGTCAATCAACCTGCGGAGCACCGAGAGATAGTCGCGCTCGTGACCCTTGCGTATGTGCCAAGCCATCTTAGAGCGCAGGGTGGGGATAGCCATCGAGTCGACCTCCAAAGCCTTGTTGTAAGTGGCGAGCGTGAGCGAGTCGTTCCTATTCTGATTAGCGTACAACTCCGCCAACATCAGGTAGTTACGATAGTCGTACGGGTACTCCTCAATCAACCGTTTACTCTCCGCCTCACCTCGGTCATACAGCCCCACGCGCATCAAAAGTTCGCGCTTATAGTAAGCCAACTCCTCCACTCGTCCCAACTTAACCTCCGCCGAGTCGAGCACCGAGATAGCCGAAAATGGTTGTCGCTCCTGGTCGTAGAGAGCCGCCAGCATACGATAGTTTAGCACATTGCGAGGCTCCTCCTTTACGAGTTGCTCATAGACCCTTGTCGCCTCGGTATACTCACCAGCCAAGGTCAAGTATCTGGCTAACAGTCCCTTAAATATTACATTGTCGCCATCCTGCTCCACCGCCTTACGCGCATAAGGCAACCCCTCGGCGGGCGAGTCGATATAGCTCTGAGCCATCTCATAGAGGCTCGGGGCGTGCAACGAATCGTACTCCAAAGCCTTGCGCAGTTCGGAGCGCACCTCAGCCGTATCTGCCATAAACAGAGAGCCTTTCAGTGCCTCCGTATAGTGGAAAATAGCCCTCAGCGAGTCATTGGCAAGTGGTGGTAGTTGTGTTGTGGCAGGGTAGTGCGTCGCCTGCTTTGTGGCGGTGCAGGCAACACCAAGGCCCGCAATCACCACAAGCAAAATCTTTACTACTCGTCCAAAACTACCCATACAGAGCCAATTAACCCACTAACACATTGAGTGTGACCGAATTACAATACAGAGTCGAACTGGTGCAGGAAGCGCACGTCGTTCTCGAAGTAGAGGCGCAAATCCTTAACGCCAAACTTCAACATAGCGATACGCTCAACACCCATACCAAAGGCGAAGCCACTATACTTAGTGCTATCTATGCCGTTGGACTCCAACACGTTGGGGTCAACCATACCGCAACCCATAATCTCCAACCAGCCGGTGCCCTTACATACGTTACAGCCCTTGCCACCGCACAAGTTACACGACACATCCACCTCAGCACTCGGCTCGGTGAAGGGGAAGTAACTCGGGCGCATACGAATCTTCGCGCTCTCGCCAAACAGCTCCTTAGCGAAGTACAACAGCGACTGTTTCAAGTCGGCAAACGACACACCCTCGTCGATATACAAGCCCTCAATCTGGTGGAAAATACAGTGAGCCCTATACGAGATAGCCTCGTTTCTGAACACTCGGCCGGGGCAGATAACACGGATAGGGGGCTTCTGGTGCTCCATAGTGCGCACCTGGATAGAACTTGTGTGCGTTCTGAGCAGGATATCGGGGTTCTTCTCAATGAAGAAGGTGTCCTGCATATCTCGTGCGGGGTGCTCGGGAGGGAAGTTCAACGCCGAGAAGACGTGCCAGTCATCCTCCATCTCAGGGCCCTCAGCAACAGTGTAACCCAACCTCGAGAAGATATCGACAATCTCCCTGCGAACAAGCGTGATGGGGTGGCGCGAGCCAATACCATCCTCACTGCCCGGACGTGTCATATCACCAATAGCAGCCGCAGGTGCCTGTGCAGCATCAGCAGCCATCTCCTTCAATGTGTTAATACGCGAAGTGGCAGCAGTCTTAACCAAGTTAATCTTCTGACCCAACTCCCTCTTCTGCTCAGGAGCAACCTTCTTGAACTCCTCCAAAATGTCGTTCAACTCACCCTTGCGACCAAGAATCTTGACACGGAAATCCTCAATCTCCGCAGGATTAGTGGAGTTGAAACCCTCAATGCGCGCTAACAACGCCTCAATCTTACTAAGCATTTTTATAAGTTTATATTGTTAATTCTTTTGTTCCTCAATAAGTTACAGTGCTTAACAGCTAAAATAAGCCACTATAATCGACAAAGTTAATAATTTCTCCGCTTTCTTTTGCCCCTTTTTTGTAAAAAAGCGGCACCAAAAAACTTTTGTGCTATTAGTTTGCGGGTTTAGGAATAACTTGTAGTTATTACAAACAAAATATAGGTAAGATTTAGTTCAAGCAAGCTTGACTAATCCTACCTATATTTCATTTGTACTCTCGAAGAGAGTATCCCCTAAACCCGAAAAACCCAAATTGTTACTCAAATAGTCTTATTAATTCTCCTATATTTCCCATAATTCCTATTATTCCCATAGTTCCCATAAAAAAAAACTGAGAGTAGCATCGAGCTACTCTCAGTTTTAACTAATCTTGAATTACATCGTTTTACTTTCCTCGCGACAATATCAGTCCCACGCCCATTGCAATCACCACTGCGGGGAGGAAGACCTCCACAACGGGGATGTGGATATGGAAGTAGTCGGTGAGCAGGAAGAGGGTGCCGACAGCCATCAGCGAGCCGCCAATCCAGTAGTTCTTCACCACAACGAGGTAGAGGCCAAGTACGATAATCAGCATCTGCCACGAGAAGACCACGTCGAAAACCCTTGCGGGCAGCACGTCGAGGTTGGTCATCATCCACAGGCCACCCAGGATTATCAGCAGCACACCCACAAATACCGAGGTGCGTGCCGCGTTGTTACTCTTCTGTTGTGCGGGCTGGTTGGGAGTCTGCTCCTCATCCTTATCCCTTGATAAAATCTCCATAAATTCTTTAAATTTTACTTATAAAACATTAATACTCAACGAGTCCTGCCTCTTTCAAGACTGCCAGATATTTGGTGATAGCCTCCAACGAGTCATTGTTGGGGAACTGTGCGTCGAGCATCTTCTTGATATCCAGAATACTATTAGTACCGCCCGAGGTGAGTTTTGCAACCTCGGCACTGTTGCTCATGTCGCGGCGCGATATGCCGTGCTTGGTCATCAGGTCGGCGGGTACGCTGTTCAGCACGCCGTAGCCATACTCGGTAACCTTTGCAGTAGCCTTGGGGTAGATCTTGGCTGCCGCCTTCTCCTCTGCCGTGAGGGTGAGTTTGAGGGGTGCAACGCCAAGTTCTGCCGCTTTGGCTCTCATTGCTGCATCAATGCTCTTGCTGTTTGCCGCCAGGGCTGCATCCACGCTCTCGGTGAGCGATGCGAGGTAGTCGGCAAGCACCTTCGACTTGGGTGCGAGTTCGGCTACGCTATTGATGGTTGCCACCTCGTTCTGGCGCAGTGCATCCTGGTTGAAGCGTGCTGCGCGGTAGAGTGCAGCAAACTCCTCTGCCGAAGCACCTGCAAGGGCGGTGAGGTCTTGTTTCATCTTGATAGACATACGTTTAGCACTATTAGCAGCCACCTCCGATGCAATCTTCACTGCACCCTGCTCGCCCGACTCGGCGATAGTATAGGCGGTAGCGGCGGCAATCACAATGGCTCTGTGCAACTGTGTGGGGTCGCAAATCTCGGGACGGTCACCCGAGGTGTGGTAGTAGTTGTCGGGCCAGGTAATCATAATCACGCCCGGCACCTGCACACCCCAATCGTTGAACACCTCGTGGTCCGAGGAGCCGTAGTGTGCGTTGATAGCGTAGTAGAAGGGGTCGTGCGAGCCTGTCACGCTATAAATAGGCTTCAAGGCGTTGGGACGGCCGACACCGGTTGCCACAAAACCCTTGTTGGTTGCGCCGACATAGTGGAAGAAACTCTCGGCTACATCATTGAGGTAGTGGGGGTTACCCATTGTGGTGCGGTGCATGCAGTAGTAAGACTCGCTCTTGCTCAGCCACAGACCAACCATATCGAGGTTGATGTTGCAGAGTGCGCGCGAAAGAATCTCCTTGTTCTGCGTAGCCCAGGGCATAGAGCCCGAGAACTCAGGTACCCAAAGGAAGCGAATCGAGCGTTTGGGGCGGGGGAGTTGTCCGCTCTCAATCAGCTGGTTGAGTGTGCGGGCAACCTCAATCAGAGCCGCCGAGCCCGAAGTGTTGTCGTTTGCGCCAAGTTTCACATAACCCTCGAAGAGGTGTGCGCAGAGGATAATTTCCTCGGCATTTTCGTCAGTGCCCTTAATCAGACAGGTGGGCACCTCGATATTACTGCGCTCGGTGGTGCTCTCGATATCTACCTTTACGGTGATTTTCTCGCCACCCATAAGCCTATCTCTCAGTGCGTAACCATCTCTGGGAGTGAGGTTTATGCAGAAGGTGGCATTTGCGCCACTGATACTGTTGTTCGGAATCTGCAAGGGGTCAACAAGTGGGCGAGGGGAGTAGTAGCTAATCACACCCACAGCACCAGCCGGCACGGCTCTGTTAAGCACCTGGCTGGGCGAAGCCTCAGTAACAACAATCTTGCCTGCCACATCGGCTGCTGCGATATCGGCCTGTGTGCCACGACCCACCCACACAAGGTCGGCGGTCAGATGTGCGGGCTTGCTACCCTGTGCCAATACTGCCGCAAGGTCGCGATAATCAGCAAGTTTGCTAAGGTTGGGCGATACCTCCCACACCTCGGCACTCACGCCATCCCACGACGAACTCTCACCAACAATCTCGGTGGTGGCGTCAGCAAAACCGTAACTTTTGAGTTTGTCGACCACATAGCGCGACTCCATAAAGAGTCCAGTATAATCCTCGTGCGCACGGTCGCGCTCGTAGGGTGCAATGTCGAGAATATATTGGTATGCTCTGTCACCCGACGATTCACCTACAATAAGGTCGTAGATGTGCTCGGTCATCAGCGAGTGGTTGAACGGTGTTGTGTACTCCTGCGCCACAACGGGGGTGGTTGCAAGCAGAAGCAAGGTAGCGATGGTTTGCTTCAAGTTCTTCATAATGATAACTTTTAGAGATAATAATTTGTAACCTATACCTGATTTTTTATTCGGAAAATCAATAAAACCTCATTAACAACATCCCGTAGATGTCAATTATAGACTACAAATGTATAATTTTTTCTCTTCAATATGCAAATTTTAACAACTTTTTCTCTCTTATTCTACAATTGCGGGTGTTGCGGGCAGGGTGTCGGTTACAATTTCTAACTGCTCAACCTCCTTCTCCTCCCACGTTGTGGTGTTTTTCTCGACCCACATTCCGTTCTCGTGGAGTTCCATCACCATCTCTTCGCCCGTGTGTCGGTTGCGAATTGTGATTTGGGTGCGACCCGTCAGGTCATCATAGTCGACACTCACCTTATCTCCATCCTCAATAGCATCTTCCAACTCATCCGCCACATCCTCAAACATCTCAAACGACTCTTCAAATCTATCCCAATTGTGGGGGTTGGTGAGTGTACCGAGGTTGCGGGCGGTGATGATGCAGAAGAAGAGCATAGTGATTCCGAGCAGTGCCGAGATAACGGTAACTGCCCTGCGCTCAGGTTTGTTGCCCACTGCAATCGAGAGCAGGATAAAGCCCAGCAGACCTACAAACAACAGTATAACTACCAATCCCAGAGCAATATATCCTGTGCCCGAGATACCTACAAGACCACCGAGCGGAAGCAGTGCCAACTCAATAGCAGCACCACTAAACAGCACCGCAAAGAGGGCGATCAACAGACCAATGCCCACCAGGCCGATGATGACAGCAAAGAGTATCAGCAACGCCTTGATACAGAACATAATAATCCTGCCAATGCCATAGGTCACATCCGCCCACACGCCTGCCGAACGCTCGCTACCCTCGGAGCTGGCTGCTACATCATCCTTGAAGGTCTGGTGGATTGTCGAGGCGGTAATTTTTGCTCCGCGCATCTCCATCTTTTGGCGTGGAGTCTTGGCCATCGGCACAGCAATCAGCAGTGTGAAGTAGAGCAAAACACACATCAGGAATATCGAGCCGAAGCAGTCGCCCAACCCGTCTAAGTCCATAGCGTTCAGCGCAAGCCACAGCACCATAGGCAGGAAAATGCCTATGCGCAAAAACGATGGGTCGACACCAAAATAGGTGCCAAGTCCGCTGCACACACCACCAAGTTTCGCCCCTTCGCTGTTGCGATAGAGTCGGCGTTCGAGTTTAGCTGTTGCCTCCTCCTCTTTGGGCATATCCTCGGGGTAGCCGAGTTGCTCGACAATCCTCTGCGCAAAGGCCACATCAACAATCTTCGAGGCCTCTTGCTGGTTGAGTATCAGCTCGGCAATGCGAGCCTCAATATCGGCCACCACCTCGCGACCCTCATTGGTCGCCGAGTAGGCCTTTTCGAGTGTGTCAAGATAGTTTTTCATCACCTCAAATGCCTCAGCATCAAAGGTAAAACCCACACCCGCTATACTAACTTTAACAATTTTGTTCATTTTACTTTTTGGGGATTTTTTGGTTGGGGAGGGTAAATGTTACAGCCCTCTAATCTTTCTGATCTGCTCGCTAATCTCCTCCCACGAGTGGTCGAGTTCGGCAAGTGCCGCACGACCCTTGTCGGTGAGCATATAGTACTTGCGGGGAGGGCCTTGTGGCGACTCCTCCCAACGATATGAGAGCAGACCTTGGTTCTTCTGTCGGGTGAGGATAGGGTAGAGCGTTCCCTCCACCACAATCATCTCCGACTCTTTGAGCGCGGCGATAATCTCTGGCGTATAACTGTCGCCACGCGAGAGGATGGAGAGCACACAGTACTCAATCACACCCTTACGCATCTGCGTCTTGATATTTTCAACATTAATCTCTGCCATAGTTCACCAATTTTATTGTGGTCTGTTGGGTACTACCAAACAGACAAACAGGTAGGTAAGCAACATCGGGATAAAGGGGGTGAAGAATAACACCACCGCCAAAACCCTTGTTACTGTGGGGTCTATATTAAGATACTCGGCCACACCAGCACATACTCCGGCTAACATCTTGTTGTTCGAACGATAGAGGCGACGCGGCCCACCATTGTTGTTATCATTATATACTTCCATTTTTTTTACTTTTAGTTGGTTACAAATTGTAACTTGGTTGTTCTATTTTTTATTTGTTGGGGTTGAGGGGGATAAGTGCCCAAAGGATGATGTAGACCCAAAGGCTCAGACCACCAAAGAAGGTGCAGAAGAAGACGATGAGTCGGAGAGCGGTGAGGTTTACACCAAAATACTCCGCCAAACCTGCACATACACCACCAATCACCTTGTCGCGCGAGCGATAGAGTCGGCGTTTGCTCTCTACCTGGGGAGTGTTGGGTGTGCGACGGACGCCAAAATTGTCGCCGGGGCCGATGATGGATTTTATCTCGTTTACAAAGGCGATTGTCACCACCTCGTTCTCGCCTACACGCTCAGTGAGCAGGTCGCCAATGCGGTTCTCCACATCCATCACTGTCTCCTCAGCCACCGACTCCTCGCAGCAGTTGCGGATATCTTCGAGGTATGCGTTGAGCAGAACAAATGCATCTTCATCGATGGTAAATGCCACATTTCCAATACGTACGTTCAGAGTTTTTTTCATTTTTTCACTCAATTTTATAGGGTTGTTTGTAATTCAAGGTTGTTTCACTTTGCAAATATAATGCAAAATTTAGGTACTATGCAATACCAAGTAGTAAAAAAATCTGCAATGGGGGATTTTTTTTTGTGGGGCGGATAGGAATAATGGGAGAAAGGGGAAA
>JAFNVE010000135.1 GCA_017379955.1 Tidjanibacter sp.
GTCTCGTTATCCACAAAGAGCGAGCCGGAGATATTGAAGAAGTCGAATGCCACACCATAGACAATCATCGAGAGGATGAAGAGCCATACACCGCCACCGGGGTTACCCAAGCCAAAGAGGCCGAAGCGGAGCACCCAAGCGAACATAGCAATCAGCATAACCTTCTTGATACCAAACTTACGCAAGCAGAAGGGAATCAGCAGGATACACAAAGTCTCCGACACCTGCGAGAGCGAGATAAGCATATTTGCGTGCTGTGCGCCGAAGGTATTTGCATACTCTGCAATCTCCTGGAAACTTGTGATAAAGGGGTTAGCAAAACCATTGGTAATCTGCAACGACACACCCATCAACATCGAGAAGATGAAGAAGAGAGCCATCTTCTTCTGCTTGAAGAGCGAGAAGGCTCTCAGACCGAGAGCATCGACCAGCGACTGCTTAGCCACATTTTTCTGCACGGGGCAGTTAGGCAGAGTGAAGGCGTAGATTGCCAAGATGATACCGAAGATGCCCGAGAGCATAAACTGATTGGAGGTCGACTGCCAGCCGAGCACATCAGTCAGCAACATTGCGCAGATAAAGCCCACGGTGCCGAATACTCGGATGGGCGGGAAGTGCTTAACAGTATCCAAGCCCTTGCTTTTCAGGGCAGTATATGCTACCGAGTTCGACAGTGCGATAGTCGGCATATAGAAGAGCATACTGAGTGCGTAGAGGGTAAAGAGCGGGCCGAACTCCACAGTTGCAGCAGTTGCGCCATAGTAACTTGCGCCAATCATAAAGAGTGCTGCCAAGCCGTGGCACACACCGAGCAGACGCTGTGCCTGCACCCAACGGTCGGCAATGATACCGATAATGGCGGGCATAAAGAGCGACACAATACCCTGAGTTGCATAGAAGATACCGATATTGGAGCTGAGGCCAGCACCAACCAAGAAGGTACCCATAGAGGTGAGATACGATCCCCAAATGGCATATTGGAGAAAGTTCATCACGATAAGTCTAAGTTTCATATTCATAGTCTTTTTGTTTTATATAGTTTGCTTCTGCCATCAAATCATCCGCTTTGGCGAACAATTTATAGGCAAATGTACGCTTTTTTTGTCTTATTGCGCTTGATGCAATACAAAATTTGCCCAATTTACATAAATTTGCATTCTGAAACATATGTACCTATGTCACGAAAAGTCCTGTTCGCCACTCTCGCCTCGCTACTCTGCGTACTCCTGACGCTGAGTGCCGCACCGCGTGAGTGGACAATCCAGACCATACCCAATGTGCAAAAAGCCGACCGCACACAGCTCGTCACCAACCCCGACGGAGTGCTGAGCAGCAGTGCTGTCGACTCACTCAACGCACTCCTCGTCCCCCTCAAAGAGCAGGGGCTCGCCGAGGTGGCGGTAGTGGCGGTGAACTCGATTGGCGATGCAGACCCCGTAGACTTTCGAAACAAGCTTTTCAACCACTGGGGATTAGGCAACGAGGAGGCCGACAATGGCCTGCTGGTGCTACTCGTAGTGGAGCAGGGAGCGATAGAGATTGAGACAGGCTACGGCGTAGAGGGATTACTCCCCGACGCGCTCTGCAAGCGAGTAATCGAAAACCTAATGATACCCCATTTCAGCGATGGCGACTTCGACCGTGGTATGATTGAGGGAGTGGGAGCCATGGCACTCGTACTCCAAGGTGCCGACCCTACCGAGGTGACTGAGCCAGAGGAGGACTTGGCAGCGATTGCCGTAGTGGCATTCCTATTTGGTGTCTGTCCGCTTGCGGCAATCATCATAATAGCCCGCAGGCAGAGTCGTTGTCCGCGATGCAAGAAGCACACCCTGCGTCGTTCGGGACGCGTACTCCTGAGCAAGACGCTCTACCAAAAGACCTACAACGTAACCTACATATGTACCGAGTGCGGCAAGATAGTGAACCGTCGCGAGGTGGAGAGCACAGCCGTAGCAGCAGGCACAGCGATGGGTGGTGGCTCACACCGCGGTGGCTTCGGAGGTGGCTTTGGTGGTGGCTTTGGTGGCGGTATGTCCGGCGGAGGTGGCGCAGGAGGTAGATTTTAGCATCGCAGATGCGTTTCTATTGAGGAGCGTAGTTAAAGAAATTAATAAAGGTATTAATACATAAACAGATAAAAAGATGAAAAAGAGCACTATTATTTTATTGGCAGTCATCGCATTGGTGGCTATTTGGGGTGTTAGTGGTTACAACGGCCTGGTAACAGCCGAGGAGTCGGTAAAGACAGCGTGGAGTCAGGTGGAGAACCAGTACCAGCGACGCAGCGACCTGATACCCAACCTGGTAAACACAGTGAAGGGTTACGCAGCACACGAGAGCCAGACCCTGGAAGGTGTGGTGGCAGCACGCGCCAAGGCTACACAGGTGAGCGTAGACCCCGAGAACCTCACCTCGGAGTCGCTCGCAGCATACATGTCGGCACAGGACGAGGTGGGCAGCGCACTCGGCCGTCTGATGATGATACGCGAGGCATACCCCGACCTGAAAGCAAACCAGAATTTCATCGAACTGCAAGCACAACTCGAAGGCACCGAGAACCGCATAGCCGTGGAGCGCAACCGCTTCAACGAGACAGCACGCACCTTCAACACCCAGATTCGCAAGTTCCCGATGAGCATCATCGCCTCAATGGGCGGCTTCGAGGCTAAACCCTACTTCGAGGCTAACGAAGGCGCAGAAACCGCACCCGTAGTTGAGTTCTAATTTGTAGGTCGCTTTTTGTAAAAAGTATTTCGCCCCTTTTTTGTAAAAAAGCGGCACCAAAAAACTTTTAAACATTTAGTTTGCGGGTTTAGGAGTTACTTTGCAGTAACTACAAACAAAATATAGGTAAGATTTAGTTCAAGCAAGCTTGACTAATCCTACCTATATTTCATTTGTACCCTCTACGAGGGTAGTCCCTAAACCCGAAAAAACCAATTGCTACACAAAGAGTTCTTTGGGTTGTCCCTAAATTCTCTAAACTCCTTAAACTCCCTCTCTTTCTCATTTCTCCTTTCTCATTTCTCATTTCTCATTTCTCATTTCATCTTGCTCCCATCACAGCCCCACACACAAACAAAAAGACGATATCTTTCGATATCGTCTTTTCTGCATTGTTTGCTTTGAGCTGTTTCCGAGGATTGAACTCGGGACCTCTTCCTTACCAAGGAAGTGCTCTACCACTGAGCTAAAACAGCATTTCCTTTGTTTTGCGTGGCAAAAGTAATTAAGAATTTTCTATTTTGCAACTCTTTGATGAAGATATTTGCGAAAAAGTAGTATCTTTGAGTGGAATTTCTGCCAAAAACCTCTCACAGGGGCTTGGCAGAGCCATAAACCGACATAAAAAAAATGCGAAAATATAGTTACGAAAACGAACGTATCGCCGGACTCGGCAAGGTAGTCAAGCTATCTGCCGTGCTCCTCTTCGCCACCATCATCGTGCTCGCGCTGATGTTGCGTACCGTATTCACCACTCTCCTGCTCCTGATTCTCCTGCTGCTCGTCATTGCGGGTATGAGTTTCACTGTTGTAGGTTTGGGCTTGGTGCGCGAGATTAAGAGTAAGGAGGAGCAGATTGTTGCCCTCGAGCGCAAAGCCGACGAGGCAGAGCGCAAACTCAAAGAACAGAAACAGGAATAAATATATAACACGCTATGAAACACATCCTTATCGTTGGTGCAGGCGGACAGATTGGCTCCGAGCTGACAACCTACCTGCGTAAGATTTATGGTAATGCAAATGTAGTGGCTACCGATGTTCGCGAGTGCAAGAACCTGGCGGCCGATGGTCCTTTCGAGGTGCTCGACGCCCTCAATGCCACCTCTATGGCTTCGGTTGTGGCTCGTCACAACATCGACACCATCTTCAACCTCGTGGCACTCCTCTCGGCCGTTGGTGAGCGCAATCCCCAGATGGCGTGGGGCGTGAATATGGGTGCTCTGATGAACTCGTTGGAGGTTGCACGTCAGCACCACTGCGCCCTCTTCACCCCGAGCTCGATTGGTGCTTTTGGCCCCACCTCGCCCAAGGATGGCACCCCTCAGGACACTATTATGCAGCCCACAACCGTCTATGGTATCTGCAAGGTGACTGGCGAGCTGCTGAGCAACTACTACCACCTCAAATATGGCGTTGATACCCGCTCGGTGCGCTTCCCTGGCATCATCTCTAATGTCACCCAGCCCGGTGGTGGTACTACCGACTACGCTGTGGAGATCTACTACGAGGCTGTGCGCAATGGCAAGTATACCTGCGCTGTGCCGAGCGACGTCTATATGGATATGATCTATATGCCCGACGCACTGCGCGCCTGCGTGGAGCTGATGGAGGCTGACCCCCGCCAACTCATCCACCGCAATAGCTTCAACATCGCCTCGATGAGCTTCACCCCCGAGATTATCGCTGCGGAGATCAGAAAACATATCCCCGAGTTCGAGATGGACTACTATATCGACCCCGTCAAGCGAGAGATTGCCGAGAGCTGGCCCAACTCACTCGACGACACCTGCGCCCGCCAGGAATGGGGCTGGAAACCCGAATGGGACCTCGAAAAGATGACCACCGATATGCTCAACGTCATCCGCTCCCGCGAGAAATAGTTTTTTGCACTATTATAACAACAGAGATTAACCACTTGGTTAATCTCTGTTGTTTTTTTATTTACAATTCAGGAGGCAAATAGAATTGATTGAGATTTGTCTTCTTCTCTATTACGGTGTTATTAACTCGCCTATGATAATCAGTAAATAAATTTCTTACCGACTCCTCTATTGCATCTGGAGACTTATCTTGAATATATACTTTCTTCAGTTTCGATAAGTTATTAAATATTAGTTTGTCAATCTCTCTATTAAAATATGGGAAGGAGTAACCTATAATAACGAGAATTGTTGCATCACTAATACTATCTATAATTCTCTGTTGAAAGGTATCTGACATTTGTTCCCAAGCGAAAGAGAGTGTATTTTTTAAATTTACACTATCTTCTGCGAATACAGGTAGATAGTCAAGTATAGAATCTTCTTTGTTTATATTAAACAAATCCACAAAGGATTTATCGTCTTTATTATATATAAGCGCGGTCCCATTAAGTTTAATTACATTGAAGCCTTTAGTAGGTACTTGATCATATACAAGATTCTTATGGAACATCTTAAGGACGCCTTGTATATGATGAAGATCGTTAGATCTCAGATATTCCGCCAACGCAAGTTCCATCTGACAATCATAATTCCACGATAAAATAGATATATTCTCAGGTAATAAAACAGTCATATCTTTTATTAAAGAGGCAAAGAAAGAATCATATCTTTTATCGGTTTTTCCCCAATATTGCTCCAAAGTAAAAAAAACTGATATTACTCGCTTGAGCCTATTATAATCCTTCTTGGTTCTATCTGTTATCCATAATTTCTTAGCAAAAGTATCTATTGTTGCGTGCCTAAGGCTCTCTTTCTGCGCCCATTTTATATCATTAATTATTTCTTGGCACAATGCTCTACCGATACTATTAAAATCAATTTTATTAACTTCTTCCTCTAATCGACTAATTATATAAAGCATTCTATCTGACAATTCAGAAACAATAGGTAGCCCCTCTATAATCTTTGGGCACTCATATGATTCCTTGAAAGCACTGAGTATGCCTTGTACTTTAAACGACTCAGGCTTACTATCTCTTACTCCATAACTTGCACCTGCACCTAACAAATAAACCACCTTTTCCATAATACTTAATCGTCACTGGGTTAGTTGCTTTTTACAACATATTTATTATACAACTCAAATAGAAACTCCATACGCTGGCTGTCTGAGGTGAAGGGCGCAGAGCGATAGGTTGCATCGACAGCCTTGTCGAGTGCTTGGTGAGCCTTCATCAGAGCAGGGGGCATTGCCAATGGGTCGTAGAGGTCAGCGAGCGAAGAGTTGGGGAACTGCTTGCGAGCCTCCAACACAGCCTCAGCACACTGCTCAATCTTCTCTCGTTGTTTGTCTGTGATGTTCTCCACCCAAGGGAAGTTGTTGTAAACAATACCAGCAGAATATCTGAAGTCGCTCTTTAAGCGACCACATACACATTTAGTCCACGCCATATGCATTGCAGAGGTCAATACTCCAAAGTGGTAGAGAGTTCCCTCTGGTACCATAAAACACAAATCGCTTGTTAATGGCGTACTATCCATAAAGCCCATTGGTATGTATCTTCTGCGCTCTGAAGAAACTTTGGGCACGATAATATACGATGATTCAGGCATATTCTCGACGTGGAAGCGTGTGGGAGTTTCAGCAATCTTTCGAGTGCCCTCGCTCTTACTTGCCAATCTGAATTCACGCACATTCTTTACACGCTCCATACAGTGAGGCATAGCCCTCAACTCAGAGGGTGAGCAGTCGCCAAGCCATAAGCAGTAACGAGGTTTTTGCTGAATGAACTCGATTGCGCCATACCACGGTCTGAAGTACTTTGCTGACTTTGGCTCTAACTCGATAAACTTCTCCATCTCCTCCTTTGTGAAGAGGTAGTTGCCACCATCGATAGGCTTGTTGCCAATACCTATTGTTGGTACATTACAGATGGGTTTAGAGCGATTTTCAATCAGCGTATTTTTTGCATCGACCAAATATGGGTTGATGTTCTTGGCTCGCAAGATGTGAGGCTCGCCAGTAATATCCTCATACTCGAAGATGGTCTTATTGTCAGTATCGAAGTTAGCAAAGCCTATGATAACGCAATAGACTCCAGCGTTGCCCTTTGCTTCGTTGCTCCACTTGAAGGTACGATGGGCAAAGTGGATATGCACATTGTATTTCTCCAGTAGCACACGCCACAAGA
>JAFNVE010000136.1 GCA_017379955.1 Tidjanibacter sp.
GCCAGCATACCTACTCCATCTTCATAAGTGCTAGAGATATATTCAAAATAGTTAGGATGGATAGTATTACCATCGGTAGTGGTGTAGAGTATAACATAATCCATATTGCGCTCTTGCGTAATAGTGTACTCAACACTGAGGGAACTATCGTCTTTTTTCACAACCTTTACAACAGCACTTTTCTGAACTCCGGTATTGTTCTTGGCAATGTTTAGAACTACACTCTCGCTCACCAAAGCCCTTGCTTCGTCAGACGCAAGCGAAATCCAACTCTGTGCCTCCTCGGGGATAATCACCTCGCACTCAACGGTTGTCTGATAGGCAAGTTCAACGGTGCCACCATCAATGGAAACATTAAAGGTGTCGTTCTCGTCAGCAATAATAGTTTCTTTAAAGCTTTGCGATACTACTATAAGTTTCTTCGCATTTCCGCAGCTAAAAGTTATTGTACCCTCACGGTCTTCATAAGACAGTTCAGCAGTGAGGGTTATGGTCGTGCCATCCTCGCTTGCCTCGCCACTTGTAGCAGAGGTAGTTATCCAATCACAATTATTGGTCAGTGTCCACTTGTAGTTGCTGTACACCTTTATATCAATACTTTCGCCATCGGGGCTGAAATTTACAATCTCCTTGTTTAACGTAATGTAGGCATCGTCAGGAGTGTCAGGGGTATCGTTTCCACCTTGATTACCGCCACCAGGCTGTTCGGTTTGATTGCCATTGTTGTCAGGATCGCCACTATCGATTCCGCTGTCAGGCTCGCAGGCAGTGAACAGCATGCCGACCACTGCCAATAAACAAAAAAGTTTTTTCATAATAGTATCATTTAGAAAGTCATTAATTTCCTACTAAATTTACCATACGCTCCGATACGGTGAGGTGGTTAAACAAAAAGAAAGTGTGGAGCTGATTACGCATATCTAACACAAAGCTCTGAAAAACCCCGACTAAAATAAACGATACAATGCCACACACTTGAATAGTATGGGGTATCTGCACGAATTGGTGCATAGCCACATAGCCACACAAGAAATGAGTGCTATTCGTTATCCCTTAGTCATTGAAAACTGTCAGATTTTCCGTTAGGAAGTGCGAAAACACTTTCACTAATTAATATGTCCGCCGAGGGCGTTTACAGCCCACGAACTACAAAATTAGGAAACATTTCTGAAAATAAAAAAAAAAGGCTGTCCATCTTTGACGATGAACAGCCCCTATTTCTTAGAAGATGTCTAACAAGTGGGATTAACGCAAAAATCACCTTGTTAGGCAACTTCGGGATTAGTTCGCGCTCTTCTCAGCAGCGTACTTCTCGTTGATACCTTTGAGGATAACAGCGGTGATATCCAACTCTGCATTTGCATCGAGGATAGGACCGGTAATCGAGGTGGTGAGAATCATATCATAACCTGCGGTCTTGTTGTACTCCTTGATGTAGTCGCTGATACCGAAGAAAATCTGATTCTGCATCACAGCCTCCTCCTCCGAGAGCTGCTGAACTGCTGCATCGCGCTGAGCGATAAAGTCGTTCTGCTGCTTGGTGAGCTTCTCCTCCAACTCAGCAGCCTGCGAGCGAGTTACAAGACCCTTGGTAATCTTCTCCTCATAGTCAGCCAAACCACGCTCCAACGAACGGCCCTTCGATGCGAGGTCGTTATCAAGTTTAGTAGCCTTAGCCTCAAATGCGGTCTGCAAGTCGATAGCCAAGTCGTAACCCGAAACAAGCGAGTCAATGTTTACATAGGCAATACGTCCGGTCAGTGTCGAAGCCACAGCGGGCTCTGCCGACTCCGATGCAGGCTGATTAGCCTGGTTGCAAGCGGTCAGCGCAAAGAGCATCGCAACGACCGAAAAGATAACTTTTTTCATCTGTGTTCTATTTGTTTGTGTTAAATTATTATTGTTGTCTGTTTCGTAACCCTTCCGTGCCAACTCATTAGCCCCTTCGGGTAAAACTTTGCAAAGATATACAATTTTTCTTTACCAACACTCACAAACCAAAAAAGTTTTCTCGGCCCAAAGAAAATCAGCAAAAAAAATTCTACCTTTGTCAAAACTTTAATCTGCACCCTGAGCAATGTACGAATTTATCGAAGGCATAATCGAAGAACTCACCCCCGCACAAGTGGTTATTGGCACCGCCTCGGGAGTGGGCTATCTGATGAACATATCACTCCAAACCTACACCGCCATAGAAAAAGCCTCACGCACAAGGCTTTACACTCACTTTGCGGTTAAGGAGGACTCTCAAACCCTCTTCGGCTTTGCCTCAAAAAGCGAGCGCGAGATATTCCGCCTTCTGATCAGCGTATCGGGCGTGGGAGGCAACACGGCACGCACCATCCTCTCCACCTACTCGCCCCAGGAGCTGAGCAACATAATCTCCACAGAGAACGCAGCACTGCTCAAAAATGTCAAGGGACTCGGACTCAAAACAGCACAGAAAATCATCGTCGAACTCAAAGACAAGATGTTCGGCCTCGGCACCGAGGAGATAGCCACCGCCATCCCCGGCAAGACAACCCACTCGGCAATATTCGGCGAGGCCGTTGCAGCACTCACAATGCTCGGTTTCCCCAAGGCAGTGAGCGAAAAAGCCGTCACCGCAACCCTCAAAGATAACCCATCGGCAACAGTCGAAGAGGCTGTCAAGGGAGCCCTGAAAGGGATGAAATAAAAATTCAAAGTTCAAAATGCAAAATTCAAAATTGACTAAACCTGAGAGTGGTTCGATACCACTCTCAGGTTTTTTTATATGGCGGATAGGAGCAATAGGAACAACAGGAATTAGGGGAGTCTAAGGAGTTTAGTGAGTTTAAGGAGTTTAAGGAGTTTAAGGAGAAATTTCCCTAAATTCCCTAATCTCCCATAATTCCCATAGTTCTCATAATTCTCATCACTCCTATCTTTTACTTTTCACCTTTCCTATCGGCCCTACAATTCCTACCAACCGCATCCCTACCCCCACCAACCTTAGTACGGAGGCACACCGAGCACAATCCCCAACCACATCCCTCAATAGAAACGCATCTGAGATGCTCAATAGAAACCCATCCGCGATGGTTGTCTTCCAACCCCCACCAACCTTAGTACGGAGGCACACCGAGCACAATCCCCAACCACGACCCTCAATAGTAACCCATCTGCGATGGTTAAATAATTGTTAACAATTGTTTTGATGTTGGGAGGTTTGGGGAAAAGGGGTTATTTTTGCGCGGTTTTTTGTTGCCGTAAACTACGCACAAACAGGAAGAAACAAGCGTTATTTAACCCTATAAATCTATTTCGTAGGACCGTATGAGCGGTATTTATATCTTTATTTTGGTTGTGCTGGTGCTGCTGGCAGTCAGTGGTCTGACTGTTGGTGTCACCAACGACGCCGTCAATTTTCTCAACTCGGCTATCGGCTCCAAGGCTGCTCCGCGTAAGGTTATCCTCTCGGTGGCGGCTGTTGGTATTATGGTTGGTGCTCTGACGAGTAGCGGTATGATGGAGGTGGCGCGTAGCGGTGTTTTCCATCCCGAGGTCTTCACCTTCAACGATGTTATGATGTTGTTCCTCGGAGTGATGTTCGCAAATGTCATCCTTCTGGACCTCTTCAACTCGCTGGGTATGCCCACCTCGACCACTGTGTCGTTGGTCTTTGGCCTGCTGGGTGCTGCTATTGCTGTGGCTACCGTGCGCATCAGTCAGGACCCCACACTCACCCTGTCGAGCCTCTCGCAGTTTATCAATTCGGGTAAGGCACTTGCCATTGTGGGTGGTATCCTGGCCTCGGTGGCTATCGCCTTTGTGTCGGGTACTATCGTGATGTTTATCAGCCGATTGGTCTTCACCTTCGACTATGAGAAGTTGTTCCGTAGGTTTGGCTCGCTGTGGTGTGGCATTGCCTTCACTGTTATCATCTACTTCGCACTGTTCAAGGGCTTGAAGAGTTCGGGTGTCATCAGTGCCGATTTCTATGCTATGGTTGAGAACAACCTCGGCCTCTCCATTTTTGCAACTTGGGCTGTATGCTCTGTGCTGATGTTCCTGTTGCAGAGAGTGGGTGTCAACATCCTTAAAATCACCATCCTCGCAGGTACTTTCTCCCTGGCTTTGGCCTTTGCAGGTAACGACTTGGTGAACTTTATCGGTGTGCCTATTGCAGGTATCGACTCCTATAATATCATCCGCTCGATGGGTGGCACGGAGGATACTATGATGGGTATGCTGAGTGAGCCCGTCAAGGCTAACTATATCTACCTTGTGATTGCAGGTGTGATTATGGTCATCACCCTCTTCACCTCGAAGAAGACCCAGAAGGTGAGCGAGACCGAGATTAACCTCGCATCGCAGGACGAGGGCCCCGAGCGTTTTGGCTCGACAGCCGTTTCGCGTGCTATTGTGCGTGCGGCGATGAATATGAACAATTGGTATATCCGCAACGCCCCCGAGAAGATGCAGGAGGCAATCAATAAACGCTTTATGCCCTCGAAGGTAAGCCGCGAGAACAAGGCCAATTTCGATATGGTGCGTGCAAGTGTCAATCTCACCACTGCCTCGATTCTGATTATCCTGGCTACCTCGCTGAAACTCCCCTTGTCGACCACCTATGTTACATTTATGGTGGCTATGGGTTCGTCGCTTGCCGATAAGGCGTGGGGCCGTGAGAGTGCCGTTTATCGTATCACAGGCGTATTTACCGTTATCTCGGGCTGGTTTATGACTGCGCTGATTGCCTTCCTCATTGCGCTGGTAGTCACCTATTTGCTCTTGTGGGGTGGCACTATCGCAATTATCCTCATCACTCTGCTCTGCGGCTTCTTGCTCTTCCGCGACACCATCCGCAAGAAAAGAAACGATGGCCAGAGTGAGCAGAAACAGCAGGAGAACATCTTCTCCAATGAGGATAGGATTGTGCCTGCGCTGATTGCCGAGATTAGCCACACTATGGAGGAGACCACTAATATCTATAAGCAGACCATCGAGGCGACTCTTGCTGAGGACCGCTCGCAGCTGCGCTCGCTTGTGCGTCGTGCCAACGACCTCTTCTATGTGGCTCGTGAGCGCAAGTATGAGGTGATGCCCGCTATCCAGAAGTTGGAGAAGAATTATATCAACACGGGACATTACTATGTGCAGGTGGTCGATTATATGAGCGAGATGACCAAGTCGCTTGTTCACATCACCCGCCCCTGTTTTGAGCATATCGACAACAACCACCGCGGTATGAGTGAGGAGCAGGTGGAAGATTTGCTGATGATTAACAAGGAGGTGGCGAAGATTTACGCCAGCATCAACAATATGTTGAAGACCAACGAGTTTGGCGACCTCGACGAGGTGCTGACTATGCGCGACAACCTCTTTGAGATGATTGCCGATGCCATCAAGAATCAGTTGCGACGCATCAAGACCAAGTCGACCAGCACCAAGGCAAGTATGCTCTACCTGAACATCCTTAACGAAACCAAGACTATGGTACTCCAATCGCGTAACCTGATTAAGAGTCAGAAGTATTTTATCGAGTCGCAGAAATAGTGGCTTAATCGCAGATGTTTGGGGCAGAACACAACTGCCGACCAATAGAACATTTCTTTACAATAGGCTGTATATCAACGAGTAACAACGAGTTATACAGCCTATTTGTTTTGTTTTGTGGGAGTATTGGTTGAAATTCATTGGTAAAAAATCGTTTTTTCAATCAAATATATTTATATTTGTGATGGAAAATGTTGTTCGCTTTGTAACTAACTACATATCAATCAGCCACTCATCAGCATTGCCGACTGAGTTGAGTGGGCTTTGGAGGAGTCAGGTGGTCACAAAGCGTACCAACAGATTAGTTACCAAGCACAAAGCACATGAGTAATCAAGATAGAATCGAGAAGGCTCTTTCGGTTGCCAACCAGACCAAGGCACTTGCCGTTGGCCCTAACATCATTGGCGATGTGGGCGCAATGTTCAAGGAGCAGTTCCCCGGCAGAAAGGCTATCATTATCTCGAACGACTCGACCTATGAGAAGGTGGGAGTTATGGTTGCCGAGGCTCTTACCGCAGCAGGTGTGGAGCAGGACGAACCCTTTATCTTCACCGACCCCAACCTCTACGCCGAGTTTACCTACGTACTTCAACTCGACGCCCGCCTGTCGCGCACTCGCGCTATCCCTATCGCTGTGGGTGCAGGCACAATCAACGACCTGACCAAGATTTGCTCCTACCGTAACGGTAAGCGATATATGTGTGTAGCCACTGCCGCCTCGATGGATGGCTATGCAGCCTACGGAGCCTCAATCACCTACAATGGCGAGAAGAAGGACTTCGAGTGCCCCGCACCTAAGGCAATCCTCGCCGACACAGCAATTATCGCCCAGGCACCCTCCTCGCTCACCGCAGCAGGCTATGCCGACCTCTTTGCAAAGATTACAGCAGGCGCAGATTGGATTCTTGCTGACGAGTTGGGTGTTGAGCACATCGACCCCTTCTATTGGTCGATTATCCAGGACGGACTCATCCACTCGCTCAAAGACCCCAAGGGTATCCAGCAGGGCGACCTTGATGCTATCGAGCCTCTCGTTGAGGGCTTGGTGTTGGGTGGCTTTGCTATGCAGGGCTTGCGTTCGTCGCGTCCCGCATCGGGTGCTGAACACCAATTCAGCCACCTGTGGGATATGGAGAAACACACCTTTGAGGGTCATACCCCCTCGCACGGCTTTAAGGTAAGTATCGGTATGTTGGCCGTTACGGCACTCTATGAGCAGATGCTCCATACCGACTTCTCCAATTTTGACGTGGAGGCTGCTGTCGAGGCGTGGCCCGAGGCCGAGGATCAGGCACAGGAGGTACGACAGATGTTTGGCGATACCGACTTTATGAGTATTGCCGTGACGGAGACTATGGCCAAACATTTCTCACGCCGTCTGTTGCGTCGCCAGCTCACAATGCTGAAACTCAAATGGCCTGAGATTCGTGAGCGATTGGGCAAACAACTTATCCCATTTGCTGAGGTATCGCGCAGATTGGCACTTGTCGGCGCACCCACAATGCCTCGCCAGATTGGTATTACCCGCACCCGACTGAGAGAGAGTTTCCACAGAGCAGTATGCATCCGCCGCCGATTCACGATACTTGACGTGGCTCTACGCACAAACCTGCTCGATACTTGGCTCGATAATATCTTTGGCCCGGGCGGTATATGGGAGATTGGAGATATACAGTAGTTATAGAATATGCATAAACTTTTCGGTTTATGCATATTTTTTACCCTAATCACTACTAATTAGAGCCAAATATTGCATATCTATTGCAAATTAATTGAGAAAAAATTATTTTTGAAACAGATAACACATTTGTTCTCCGAGCGAGAGCAATTCACATACAAACAGTAAAACGAGTTAGGTTATGACAAATGAGGAGAAAAAGTATGTAGATGATTTCATGGCCGAAATCATTGCAAAGAACCCAGGCGAGAAGGAGTTCCATCAGGCAGTACGCGAGGTTGTCGAGAGTCTTGCACCTCACATGATAGCAAGCCCCCACCTCCGCAAGATGAAGATTTTGGAGCGCATTGCTGAGCCTGAGCGTGTAGTAATCTTCCGTGTGCCCTGGATTAACGACAAGGGTGAGGTTGAGATTAACCGTGGCTATCGCGTGCAGATGAATAGCGCGATTGGCCCTTATAAGGGTGGTATCCGTTTCCATCCAAGCGTAAACCTTGGTATTCTGAAATTCCTTGCATTTGAGCAGACCTTTAAGAACTCCCTGACCACACTCCCTATGGGTGGCGGTAAGGGTGGCTCCGACTTCAACCCCAAGGGTAAGTCCGATATGGAGGTTATGAAGTTCTGCCAGAGTTATATGACCGAGCTTTATCGCCATATTGGTGCCGATACCGATGTTCCTGCGGGCGATATTGGTGTGGGTGGCCGCGAGATTGGCTATCTCTATGGCCAGTATAAGCGCATCCGCGACGAGTTTACGGGAGTGCTGACCGGCAAGGGCCTCGATTGGGGTGGCTCGCCTCTGCGCCCTGAGGCTACCGGCTACGGTTTGTGCTACTTTGCTGAGGCTATGCTCGCTACCCGTGGCGAGAGTTTTGAGGGAAAGACTGTGTGTGTGAGTGGCTCGGGTAATGTAGCGCAATATGCAGCGAAGAAAGTGATTGAGTTGGGCGGTAAGGTTGTTACCATGAGCGACTCCAATGGCTTTATCTACGACCCCGACGGTATCGATGCCGAGAAGTGGGAGTATATCTACGAGTTGAAGAACATCTACCGTGGCCGTATCCGCGAGTATGCCGAGCACTATCCTAATGCTCAGTACTTTGAGGGCGAGCGTCCCTGGAAGATTAAGTGTGATATTGCACTCCCCTGCGCTACCCAGAACGAGCTTAATGGCGAGGAGGCTGCTATGCTGTTGGCAAATGGCTGTACCTGCGTTGCTGAGGGTGCCAATATGCCCTCTACCCCCGAGGCTATCGAGGCGTTCCAGAAGGCAAAGATTCTCTACTCGCCCGGCAAGGCCTCGAACGCTGGTGGCGTATCGACCTCGGGCTTGGAGATGACCCAGAACTCTATGCGCTTGAAGTGGAGCCGCGAGGAGGTTGACCAGCACCTGCGCTCGATTATGAATAACATCCACGAGACCTGCATCAAGTACGGCACCGAGGAGGATGGCTATATCAACTATGTCAAGGGCGCAAACATCGCAGGCTTTATGAAGGTAGCCAACGCAATGATGGCACAAGGCATTGTGTAAATAATCGGAGGATTATTTATACAATTCAAAATGCAAAATTCATAATTCAAAATTAAGTTTAGCAGCCGAGTAGGTTTAATACCCACTCGGCTGCTTTTCTTTAAAGGGAGATGTGGGAATTTTGGGAGTTATGAAAGTTATGAGAGTTATGAGAGATTAGAGAGATTAGAGAGATTAGGGAATTTAGGGAGTGTAGGGAGTGTAGAGAAATTTCTCCTTAAACTCACTAAACTCCTTAAACTCCCATAATTCCTATTACTCCTATTGTTCCTATCCGCCCTACTGCACACAGGGTCGTGCCCGCTTTTTTTGCCTCGGCAAAGCCGAGGACACATCTCCCGCCGAGGCGGGGGCTTGGGGGTGGGTCAGACTTGGAATTGCCTCCGTAGGAGGCAGGTGTCGAGGGACTGAACAGATGTGTTCGGTCATTTTACCTTACTAACAGCTCTGAACAAATGATAAAAAACTGAGAGTAGTTCGATACTACTCTCAGTTTTTATCTATTTTGAATTTTGAATCTTGAATTTTGAATTCACGAAGTCATATGGCTTAGGAAATTTTGGGCTTCTCGATGGGAGGCAAAGCGGAGTTTACTTAAAGTAAATGAGCATTTGACTCACAAGAGAAGTGCAAAATTTACAAGCCAGATGGCTTCGTGAGCATTTTTAATAAAAAATGGTGTTAAAGAACTCCTTCATCTGCTTCGCATAAGGCACACCATACTGGATGAAGGTATCCTTAGTACGCTGGTCGGGCTTCCAATCAAAGAAAGCGTGACTTGCACCCTCAACCATCACGAGGTAAGCCTCCTGACCCTTAGCCTTCTGTGCATCAACGTATGCCTGGCAAGGCTCGGGCTTGATAAGGTTGTCGCGAGTGCCAAGTACCTGCCACTGAGCAACCTTGCGTACCTTTGCATCGGGGATATTGTTGATAGGAGCAACTGCCTCCTTAGCCTCGTCAGTCAGACCCTGAACGAAGTTGCCAAGAGTAGCCACGTCAAATACACCGTAGCTGGGAGCAGCAGCCTTGATAGCCTTCAAGCTCTCGCGAGCCTCTGCGGTAGTCATACCTGCGGGCATATAGGTAGGCTTGAACTCATAAACGCCTGGGGTAACACCAAAACCACCATCGCCGATACGCTCAATGAGAGTAGCCATCGAAGCCGAGAGGTGACCACCTGCGCTATCGCCGGTCACTGCAAGGTTGTTGGGATCCATACCGTAGTCAGCTGCGTGCTCCTGGATGTGGAGAATAGCACCGTAGCAGTCCTCGATGAGGTTGCCCATAGTGTTGGGTGTAGCATCACCATCGCCATTGTTAATCCAACGGTAGTCGATGCTTGCTACTACATACTTACCATCGTTGATAAGCTCACGAGCGAGTGCGCGCATAATATCCTCGCAGTTGCTCGACCAACCACCACCGTGGATGATAACGACACCGGGGAGATTCTTTGCACCCTCGGGAATGTATACGTCATACTTCAAAACCTTCTCACCGGGTTTTGCATAGACTACATCATTGATTACGCGGTGGCCTTCCAGACGCCAAGCCTCCATAAAGGATGCACCGATAGCCATATTCTTGTCAACCTTAACCTCAAAGATGGGGGCCATATACTCGGTATATGCGCCATAGCCAAAACGGCTCTGGGGGCTTACATAGCCGCTATCGAATACCCAACCTGCATCGGGAGTAGCGACAACTTTCAACACGGTACCTGCTGCTACCACACCATCAGCGGGGAGTGCGGGGGTAACGATAACCTTGCCGTGGGGCGAATCGTTAAGTTTTACGGTGAAGGTCTCCTGTGCGGAAACGGTTGTGCCGAAGCAGACAGCGGCTGCCAGGGCAATCATTTTAAAGATTTTCATAGTTACTGTTTGTTTAGAGTTAGTTAAACACAAACAAAATTAAGAATTTGTTTTGGTTTTGCAAACTCCCCATCCGCCAAAGGGCAAAAAAAGGACGTGAGCAGCACAAACTGCACACGTCTGTCACCAATAGTCACCGCAAATTTCGGCTACTTGACCTCAATCTGACGCTGTGTTGCACCCTTATCAGCAGGCTCGTGCTTGGGCAGGGTGATGCAGAGTACTCCCCTGTCCATCTTCGCCTCCACCTTCTCCTTGTCTACATTGTCGGGGAGTACGATAGCCTGACGGAACGAGGAGCAGTAGAACTCACGACGGAGGTAGCGACCCTCCTTGTCGTTATGCTTCTCTTCGCACTTCTTCTCCACCGAGAGAACGAGGTAGTTATTGTCGTCGATGCAGACACAGAAGTCATCCTTGGTCATACCTGGCGCTGCCACCTCGACCATATACTCTTTGTCTGTCTCGCGCACATTGATAGCGGGGGTTGTGCTTCGTGCCGGAAGGGTTGCCACAGGCCAATCGGTGTCGAAGAAGTCGTTGAAGATGGAGGGCAGCCAATTCTGATTGCGTTTAGTGATTCCACTCATACCTTTTAATATATAAGTTTTGTAAAACAATGTTGTCGATAGAAGTGAGTGCAAAAAGAGTACCAGAGATAAAAACCAACAAGTTGGAGATTATTTGTTAAATAGTTGGCAGTGGTGTTAATTTTTATAGAAAAAAGAGTATCTTTGCTCTAAGTGCAAAGCACTTTATACAACAATAGACAAATAACGAACCAAAAACAAGATAGTTATGAAACGAATTGTACTAACCCTGCTTGCCGTGCTGATGAGCGTGGGAGCAATGGCACAGAGTGCCGCAGTGAAGAAAATCGTCGAGATGGCAAAGAACGACAACCAGACCGTAACCCATCTCCGCACCCTCACCAACCGCTTTGGTGGTCGTATGGTGGGTGGCGACAACTACGATAATGCTGTCGAGTGGGCAGCAAAGCAGTTTGAGAGTTGGGGCTTGGAGGTCTCGATTGAGGAGGCCGGCACTATGGGTGTTGGCTTCAACCGTGGCCCTTGGTTTGGCAAGATTCTCAATGCCGACGCAGGTTTCACCCATCTCCATTTTGTAACTCCCTCCTACACCTCGGGTACTACCGGTGTTGAGCGTGGCCACGTGGTTATGGAGCCCCGCACCGAGGCTGAGTTTAACCGCGTGAAAGGCAAACTCAAAGGTGCTTGGGTACTTCTCCGCAGCCAGAGCGATGGCTGGGCTATCGACTCCTCGGCTGAGGGCGATGCAGCACGCGCAAAGGCTATTGCCGAGAACGAGCAAATTGCCGCAGAGAACCGCGAGATTCAGGCACGCAACCGTGCAAATGGCACCAACGAGCCTTTGAAGGAGCTCAATAATCCCCCTGCAATTCTCTATCGTCAGATGGTTGAGGCGGGTATTCTCGGTATCATCCAGCCCGCTACTCCCCCTATGCGTGCACTCTACGACAAGGGCGTGGTTAAGAATCCCAACATCACCTTTGAGACACTTCCCACCGTTCCCGACATCAAACTCGACGCTTCGCAGTTTGCTGTTATTGAGCGACTTGTAAAGGAGAGAGAGGATGTGATTTTGGAGTTCGACATCCGCAACCACTTCAAGATGGGTCCCGTTAAGTATCACAATGTTGTGGCAAAGATTGAGGGTAGCAAGTACCCCAACGAGTCGGTATTGGTCAGCGGTCACCTCGACGCATACGATGTAGCGACCGGTGGTGTTGATGATGGCTCGGGCGTGAGCGTAACCATGGAGGCTGCTCGTATGATTGCTCTCTCGGGTGCAAAGCCTGCGCGTACTATGTACTTTATCCTCTTTGCTGCCGAGGAGTTTGGTCTGCTTGGTGCTCAGGCTTGGGTTAAGGCCCACCCCGACAAGCTCGATGGTATCTCCAACCTCTTCAACCGCGATGGTGGTCCTCTGGCTTATACAAGCATCAGTGTACCTGAGAGTCTGGTTAAGGAGTACGAGAAGATGGCAGAGCCTCTGCGCGAACTCTACCCCGACTATGGCTTTACCGTAAACGCAATGCGCCCCTCGCCCAAACCTACAAGTATGGGTGGTACCGATGCTTCGGTATTCGGTATGCAGGGCATCCCCACTATCAATATGCGCGAGAACGACGCCAAGGGCTACGACTTCAATTATAGCGAGATCTGGCACACCGAGCGCGACAACTTTAACGAGAGCGTTCCTGAATATCAGGAGCAGGCAGGTGCTGCTATGGCGATTATCTCGCTGGGCACCGCCAACCTCGACAAGCAGTTGCCCCGCAACGAAGTCTATTCGAATTAATCTCTTAAGTAATAACAGAATAGGGTGTTCCCAAAAGGACACCCTATTTTACTATTGTTTAATTTGGTCGGTAGTTGCGAAGTTCACGGGATAGTTCCTTATCGCGGCCACCACAGAGCGAGTCGAGCAGAGCGTGAAAACGCTCGGAGTGGTCTTTGTGGCGGGTATGACAGAGTTCGTGAAGTATCACATAATCAATAAGATGCAGTGGGAGTTTCATCAGGTAGAGCGATAGATTAATATCGTTCCTCGCCGAGCAACTACCCCACCTTGTACGCGAAGCACGAATAGAGAGTCTGCCATATTTCAGCCCTGTGAGCGCAGACAATTCGGCCACCCTTTGCGGGAGATATCTCTTGGCCTCCACCCTCAAACTTTCGCGCTCCTCAGCGCGTTCCGCATCGCTACGCTGATCGGGCGTGCCTCTCTCGGCAACCTTTTGGCGTGCTCTCTCAATCCACTCCGCACGGCTCTCCATAAAGGCAACCGCCTGACGCATCAGAGCATTAGGCGGCATAGTCAGCCTCACCGTGCCATCCGCCCTGACACTCA
>JAFNVE010000137.1 GCA_017379955.1 Tidjanibacter sp.
AGAAACGCTCACCATCGGGTTTCTGGGCGAGAGATGCTTCGCGTGAGCCGTAGGTGACAAACTCGGTACGATAGTCGCTCCTGTTCTCAGGGGTGACGGTGCGCTCTTGTGCTGTCAGGTGTGTAGTTGCTAATAGTGTTAGTATGCCGATTAGCGTGTATCGCATAGGTGTAAATGTAAATATTAGTTGTTAGGGAATCGTACTGCGTTGAAGTCGGCTACGATATCCTCCTCTGCGAGTGAGTCAATACCGTAACTGATACGCATTACATTATCCATATCTTTCTCTCTGTCTTTCTCTGCCATTGTCTTTAAGTCGCGTGCTGCCTCGCCGCTCAGCTCAATCATTCGGCTAATCTCCTCCTCGGTTGGGGTGTGACCCAAAAATGCCGAGAGTCGGTCGATAGCCCAGGAGTATGCGTAGTCGGCATAGAGTGAATGTTCTGTTGCAAAGCGCGCCATAATCGCCTGTGTGGTTGCGAGAGTGCCGTTCTCAATATCTGCCAGGAGTCGCTCCATAGCAGAAGTGGGCATATACTCGCCTGCTACATCTATCCAGTGGCCACTGCCATCAACCTCTGCACCTGTGCGCTCTGCTTTGAGCATATCGCCTATAAACTTACTGCGTGCCAGGGTGTAGAGCTTTACGCCACGGCGCAACATCGAGGCCTTGATGCGCATACGGCCATAGTTGTAGTACTCGGAAATCTCCTTTGCGCCCAACTCTTTGAGTGTGTTGAGTCCCTTCAAAAGTCGCTCAGCGATAAAGGGATTACACTCTTCGAAGTTGATGATGTCACTCTTCTCTCCCTTGCGCTTGTCGCGTTTGGGCCACTTGCCGATATCGCGTACTGTGCCGTAACTCACAAGGTTGTGAGCGGGGATAAGCAGTGAACTATCCTGGCTCTCAATTAGATATGAATAGGGGAAATTCTCGGTATCGGGGTGATTTTTATGGCGACCAAGGATCACGGTAAATGCACCGTTCTTAACGGGCAACATCATATATGCATCACTTGCAAACTTGCATCCTCGCTGATGGATACCCTGATGAACAGGGCCTGTCTTGAAGAGGTGGTTGCTCTGGTTGGAGCCACTACCCGCATTGAAGAAGGAGAACATACCTGCAATAAGCAGGGTCGCCTTGTGGTGCGATACGGTATAGGGGCCGGCAAAGATACTGCACGCCTCACCATTTTCGCAGTGTGAGTTTGCGAAGAAGAGTGAGTCGGTAGCGGTGAAATTGCCGAGTTGTACGCCCTGGCCGATGTAGCAACGATTGAGCGCACAGCCATTGTCGATATGGCAACCGTCGGCAGTTACAAAATCGGTCATTCGTACGTTAATACCCACAGCGGATGGCGATTGCTCGGTGGAAACTATCGTACCATTGCTCAGCAGACTAACTCCGTCGAGTGTGGCTGCAGGGCCGATGTTGGTGTTCTTTATTATGTTGCAGTTCAGCACTTTCGCGCCTTTGCCAATTGTGCCAATCTCTGCCTTACGGGAGGCTATATCGCTCTCGATCATCCCCAGAATAGCCGCGATAGCCTCTTTGCGATGACGGTAGAGGGCGAGAATATAGGCAAGTTGGGCTGTGAGTCCTCGGTAGAGAGGTACTTCACGGCCTCCGGCCTCGTTGATTGTCGCTACAAGCACACCCTCGCCAAATGACGAGAGGCCTTCGCACTCCAATCTGCCGACACCGACAATAGTCGCACCATCCTCGATGCGATAGTTCTTTATATGAGTAGTTATGCCTCCGATAGTTACATCTGCTCCAATCTCCACGCGTCCCTCAAAGTGGCAGGTGCGCACTCTCTCTGCGCTAAAACCATCGCCAACGTATATGGTGTCCCAACAGGAAGCAGAACAACCCTGCTTGATGAGTTGCTCACGCTCTGCGGTGGTGAGATTTCTTAAATTTTCCATAGTCAGATGGTTGTGTCAAAAAAAATATATTGGTCTGTTAACCGACAAATATAGTATATTTGTGTGGTAATTGCAACAATCGAGGCCCTTTCTTTGTGTGGGAGTGGTTATTTTGCTTGGTATGCTTGTTTTACTCGTAAAAAAATACGATATTTGCGGTTGCTTTGCTTTGTACCTTATGGTTGATTGTAAGTGTTATGAGCAAACCAAATTAAACGAACATAAATTACGAACTTTTATATAGAATTAAAATGGCTTTTACAGGAAGAGTAACTATTGCCCAGATTCTCCGCTCGACTGAGGTGGACGTGGCAGTAACGGTTAAGGGTTGGGTCCGCACCAAACGCGGAAATAAAAACGTCGCATTTATCGCACTGAACGACGGTTCGACAATCAATAATATCCAGATTGTTGTCAATCCCAACGACTTCCCCGAGGAGTTGCTTAAAAATATTACTACCGGTGCTTGCCTTCGCGTTGAGGGTCAGCTTGTGCAGTCGGTAGGTTCGGGTCAGCCCGTTGAGGTACAGGCTCGCGAGATTGAGATTTACGGTAAGGCAGACCCTGAGAGCTATCCTTTGCAGAAGAAGGGCCACACCTTGGAGTTCTTGCGCGATATCGCCTATCTGCGTCCTCGTACCAATACCTTCGGTGCAGTGCTCCGCATCCGTCACGCAATGGCATACGCTATTCATAAGTATTTCAACGACAGAGGTTTCTACTACTTCCACACCCCGCTGATTACCGCATCGGACTGCGAAGGTGCTGGTGCTATGTTTGAGGTTACCACTCTCGATATGAAGAATCCTCCCCGTACTGAGGATGGCGCAATTGACTACTCGCAGGACTTCTTCGGCAAGCCTTGCAACCTCACCGTAAGTGGTCAGTTGGAGGGTGAGCTTGGTGCTTTGGCTCTCTCGCAGATCTATACCTTTGGTCCTACTTTCCGTGCGGAGAACTCCAATACTCCCCGCCACTTGGCAGAGTTCTGGATGATTGAGCCTGAGATGGCTTTCTATGAGTTGGAGGACGATATGAATCTGGCAGAGGACTTTATCAAATACCTCGTGAAGTATGCTCTCGACAACTGCGCTGACGACCTCGCTTTCTTGGAGAAGATGTACGACAATGAGCTTACCGAGCGTCTGCGCTTTGTGGTTGAGAACGACTTTGTGCGCCTCGACTACACCGATGGCATCGAGATTCTCCAGAAGAGTGGTGAGAAGTTTGAGTTCCCCTGTGATTGGGGTTGCGACTTGCAGAGCGAGCACGAGCGTTATCTCGTTGAGAAGCACTTCAAGAAGCCCGTTATCCTTATCAACTATCCTAAGGAGATTAAGGCTTTCTATATGAAGCAGAATGAGGATGGCAAGACTGTTCGAGCAATGGATGTTCTCTTCCCCAAGATTGGCGAGATTATCGGTGGCTCGGAGCGTGAGGCAGACTTCGACAAACTTAACGCACGCGTTGAGGAGCTCGGTATGAGCAAAGAGTCGCTCTGGTGGTACCTCGACACTCGTCGTTGGGGCTCGGCACCTCACAGTGGCTTTGGCCTCGGATTTGAGCGTCTGCTCCTCTTTGTGACAGGTATGAGTAACATCCGCGATGTTATTCCGTTCCCCCGCACTCCTAAGAACGCCGAGTTCTAAAAAAAAGCTATCTGGCTTGTAAATTTTGCACTTCACTCGGAAGACTTCGCCTCATTTACGCCAAGTAAACTTCGGCTTGTCTTTCTTCGCGAAGCCCAAAATTTTCTAAGCCATATTGCTTTTTTAGATGTGGAAATAGATTATTGGGAGTTTAATGAGCAGTTTCGTTAAACTCCCATTATTCCCAAAATTCCCATAGTTCCTATTGCTCCAATTATTCAATAGGCAACAAGACTAACCGAAACTTATTTTTTAGATGTAAGAAGCAATAACAGAGATTGTAGAACCTAACACGAAAAAATAAGTATCATTATGACAACTATCAATCAAAGACAACTCCAAAAGCAACTCCAAAAGCTATCACCGCAGCAGATTCAGATGATTAAGTTGCTGGAACTGCCCGCTTTGCAGCTCAGCCAGCGAATCAAACAGGAGATAGAGGAGAATCCTATTCTTGACGAGGATGTGGCAGAGCCTACAACCAACGAGGAGGGTGAGCAGAAGGAGATAAGTGTCGATGAGTATATAAAAGAGGGGGAGATTCCCTCCTACAAACTCCACTCTCCCGCTGCCTATCGTCCCGAAGATAAGCAGCAGCAAGTCTTTGTTTCGAGTGGTGTGTCTTTCCACGAATTTCTTGAAGAACAACTCGGCTACAAGCAACTATCGGAACGACAGCTTACCATTGCCAAGTATTTGGTGGGCAGCATAGACGATAGTGGCTATCTGCGTCGTGACCTTCTCTCTATATCTGATGACCTGGCATTTAGCCTCAGTATGGATGTAAGTATTGAAGAACTCGAAGATATGCTTGGCGTAATTCACGAGTTGGAGCCTGCGGGTGTTGGTGCTCGCTCGTTGCAGGAGTGTCTGCTACTGCAACTCGACAGCCTTGATACGAGTAGCCCAGAGCGCAAACTTGCACGCCGAATACTCACAACCTATTTCGATGAGTTTGCCAAGAAACACTACGACAAACTTCTGCTTCGTCTCGGTGTGGAGGAGGATGAGTTAAAGGCTGCTATTGAGGAGATTATGCACCTCTCGCCTAAGCCCGGCAATCTCTACTCGGGAGGTGGTGTGGAGAGTGCTCCCTATGTTACTCCCGACTTTATTCTCGATGTGCAGGATGGTAGGTTTGATCTCCGTCTGAACTCCTCAAATGTACCTGAGGTGAAGATTAATCGCAGGTATGTCGAGATGATGCGCTCCCTGTCGGACGAGGGTGATGAGCAGAGTCAGGAGGCGATGCGATTTATCAAGGGTAAGATTGAGTCCGCCAAGTGGTTTATTTCGGCTATCAAGCAGCGACACGATACGTTGCTGAGCACTATGAGCGAGATTCTCGACTATCAGCGCGACTACTTTGTTGATGGTAATCGTAGTCGCCTGAAACCTATGATTCTCAAAGATATAGCCGACCGCACAGGGTTGGATGTCTCGACCATTTCGCGTGTGGTGAATAGTAAATATATTCAGACGCACTTTGGCGTTATTCCCCTGAAACAACTCTTCTCGGAGGCTATGCAGACCGATAGTGGCGAGGAGGTATCGTCGTATGAGATTAAGCAGATTCTCTCGGAGTGTATCGAGGGTGAGGATAAACATCGCCCCTTAACCGACGAGGCTCTGATGGATATCCTCAACTCCAAGGGATATCATATTGCACGCCGTACGGTGGCAAAGTATCGCGAGATGCTGGGTATTCCTGTTGCCCGATTGCGCAAATCGTTTTAATAAAACAACCACAATGATAAAAACGTTTAGGGAGCACATATCACAGAGCGATATTGTTACAGCAAGCTTGGGCGAGGCCACTACCGAGCCTTCGGGTTGGCGTAAAGTATTGGCAAGGGTAATATCCTTTGCTATGCATCCCTTTGTACTGCCTCTCTATCTGGTGGCACTATTGGTCTACACTGATTTGATACCCTTTGCAGTACCTGACGAGCTGGATAATTATGTCTTCCTGGTGGTGACTATGAACGCCTTGATTATGCCCGCCTTTTGTGTGATGGTTCTCAAAGTGACGGGTATTATCCGCGATTGGTCGCTCTCTACCCGCAAGGAACGTGTACTGCCATTGCTGATTGTTGCGGTGTCGTATGGTTGTTCGGGTTGGCTCTTTGGCGATGTGCTGCCTCTGTTTATCATCCGTAGGTTTATGTGGTCGGCCTTTGGCTGTGTTGTGTTTGCCGCGGTGGTCAATATGTTTTGGCAAGTGAGTCTGCATCTGACGGGCGCAGGTGGTGCTATGGGTGCTCTGTTTGTTATGGTGATGGTGGGTTATGGCAATCTGTTGTGGGTCTTTGCAGGACTTACATTGTTAACGGGCTTACTCGGTACAGCGCGACTCTATCTTCGCAAACACTCTCTGGCTCAAGTGTGTGTGGGCTTTGCTGGTGGGTTTGCTATCTCTGCTCTGCTGACTGTTTTGTCGTAGAGTCTTCATTTTAGTTTGTTTTATCGGCTTTTTTGCCTAATTTTGTCGTGCATCTCAGGGTGAGGTGCAGGGGTGCCCCTTTGTGTGGGCTGAGATTATACCCTTTGAACCTGATGCAGATAATGCTGCCGTAGGGAGAACGTATAAGATGAATGCGTGATGAGCTTGTGGTGTTCCACAACCGTTACCGCCCCTCATTGTTTAATGTTTAAAAAACTATCTGTATGAAGAGGTTTTTTATCTGGGCGGTAGCAATGGTGCTCTCCGCCAATCTGTCGGCACACGCCGACTCTTTCAAAAGTTCGGACTCGGTGTCCGACAAAACACACTCTTTGGGCGCAGTGCCCGACACAATTCCTAACTATATTCCGCAGGTCGATGTGGTTGCAGGTCGTGCATCTGCTACCTCGCCTATCGCCTTTTCGGAGGTGGGGAGTGAGGAACTTGCTGAACGTAACGATGGGCGAGACTTGCCCTATTTGCTTTCGGCAACTCCCTCATTGGTAGTAAGTTCCGATGCGGGTACAGGTATTGGTTACACTTCACTTTCGATTCGTGGTACGGATGCTACCCGTATCAATGTCACCTCGGACGGTGTGCCGATGAACGATGCCGAGAGCCACAAACTCTTTTGGGTAAACACACCCGACTATGCCTCGGCACTCTCGGATGTTCAGGTGCAGCGTGGTGTCGGTGTTTCGACTGCGGGCGCAGGTGCTTTCGGTGCTACTATCAGCTTGCGCTCCGAGGAGCTCAACCCTGAGCCGTTTACCGAGATTGCACTCGGTGGTGGCTCGTTTGGTACACTGAGCCAGCGCGTAAAGGTCGGTACAGGCCTGGTGGGTGGCAAGTGGATTTTCTCTGCCCGATTGTCGGATATTCACTCCGACGGCTTTATCGAGCGTGCAAGAGCAGACTTGCAGAGTTGGGGCTTCGATGCCGGTTATTTCTCCGGAGGTACAAAATTGCGTTTTCAGGTGTTTGGTGGCGAGGAGGTTACCTATCACGCTTGGAACGGTGTGGATGATTGGATGATGGAGGAGAATCCTCGCTATAACTCGTGCGGTGAGATTGAAGATGAGGAGGGTAATGTGGTTGGTTTCTATGACAACCAAATCGACCTCTATCAGCAAACACACTATCGTCTGCACTTGTCGCACACCTTCTCGCCCGCGTGGAGTGCAAAGGCAACACTTCACTACACCGACGGCTACGGCTACTATGAGGAGTATAAAAATGGTCGCTCGTTGGTTGAGTATGGTTTGGAGCCCTTTATGAGTGAGGGTAGATTGGTTGAGGAGAGTAATCTCGTGCGTCGCAAGGCGTTGGATAATGGTATGGGTGGTGCTCTCTTCTCTCTGGACTACCACTCCGACCGCCTGACTGCTACCTTTGGCGGTGGTTACTACCACTACAACAATGACCACTACGGCAATGTTGTTTGGGTGAAAAACTATATCGGCAATCTCGACCCATCACACCGCTACTACTCCAATGTCGGCAAGAAGGATGATGCAAACCTCTATCTTCGTGCCGATTGGGAGCCGGTGGATAACCTCTTTGTCTATGGCGACGTTCAGTGGCGTATGGTGAACTATACCATTAAGGGCGAGAACGATAAGTATGATTGGTCGGCAGGTGCTCCTCAGATGTTGGATGTAGACAGCCGCTACAACTTTTTCAATCCCAAGGCAGGTATCAGGTGGCAGATGACACCGCATCAAAACATCTACCTTTCGTTTGCTACTGCCGGCAAGGAGCCTACCCGAAACAATTGGACCGATGCCAAGAGCGACCGTGAGCCTAAGCCCGAACGTTTGTATGATTTGGAGGCAGGATGGTCGTGGAGTGATGAGGCTAAATCGTTTGGTGTAAATCTATACAATATGCAGTATCGCGACCAATTGGTGCTGACGGGAGAGGTGAACGAGATTGGTGAGCCGCTTGCAGATAATGTACCCGAGAGTTACCGCAGGGGTATAGAGTTGGTTGGTGCTGTGCAGGTGTTGCCATCACTCAAAGTGAGCGCAAACGCAACGCTTAGCTCCAATAAGATTGTCGATTATGTCGCTTGGGTAGACTCTTACGATGACGATTGGAACTACTCGCAGGTTGCTGAAAATCTGGGTACTACCGATATCTCTTTCTCGCCCTCTGTGATTGCCGGAGGTGTAGTTGAGTGGCGCAAGGGTGGTTTTCGTGCTTTGTGGCAGACCAACTATGTCGGCAAGCAGTATCTCGACAATTCGAGCCGTGATGCTCTGAGCCTGGATGCATACTCGGTTAGTTCGCTTACCGTTGGTTATGACTTCCGTGCTTTGGGATTTGCCGATGTGGCTCTGAGTGCTACTGTGGGCAATGTTTTTGATGCACGCTACTCTTCGGGTGGCTGGGCTTATAGTTGGATTGAGCAGGGCACTCGCTACGATAGCCGAGGCTTTTTCCCTCAGGCGGGTCGCAACTTTATGCTTAACTGTGTAGTTCGTTTCTGATAAATCGCTATCTTTGTAGTGCAATGATTTGGCTTGAACTAACGGGTACCCTTGTCGGGTTAATCTATTTGTGGTTGGAGTATCGCGCCTCGGTGTGGCTCTGGGCTGCAAATATCGTTATGCCTCTTATCTATATCTTTGTCTATTACGATTCGGGCTTCTATGCCGATATGGGTATCAATGTATACTACCTCGTGGCGAGCCTCTATGGATGGATAATGTGGCGACGAGGTCGAGGTAATGGCAAGGAGTTGCCCATTAGCCATACACCCAGTCGAGATATAGCTCTAATGGGCTCAGTTTTTGCGGTGCTTATGTTGGGTATATGGCTGATACTTATCAACTTTACCGACAGCACTGTGCCTCTTGGCGACACCTTTACCACAGCACTGAGTGTTGTTGCGCTCTATATGTTGGCGAAGAAGTATGTTGAGCAGTGGTTGGTGTGGATAGTGGTTGATGTGGTGTGTGTTGCCCTTTATATTTATAAAGGTCTTTATCCTACGGCAATCCTCTATCTGCTCTACTCGGTGGTGGCTTGGTTTGGCTACCGTCGTTGGCTTAAAATGATGAAAAACGATGAGATTTTGTCCACTAACTCATAAAGAAGACCGCCCCGAGTGGGTGATATTGGCAGCTGGCGACTTCCCGAAAGGGGAGTTGCCACGCTCGCTATTGCAGAGTGCAGAGCGAGTGGTGTGTTGCGATAGCTCTGCCGGGGAGTTGTTGGCCTTTGGTATGGAACCGTGGACTGTTGTGGGTGATTTGGACTCTCTATCTCCATATCTGAGGGAGAGGTTTGCAGATAGACTTCATCACGTTCCCGAACAGGAGCATAATGACCTTTGGAAGGCTCTCGACTATGTTAAGGGTCAAGGAGCAGAGGAGGTTGTGGTGCTTGGTGGATTTGGACGCAGGGAGGACCACTCCATTGGTAATGTAATGCTTTTGGCTTCGCGTGCTACCGAATTAAGAATTAGTATGGTAGCCGAGGAGGGTGAGTTTAGTTTTATCTCAGAGCCGACCCGTTTCGAGAGCCGCGAGGGTAGTGCAGTGTCGCTTTTTGCGCTTAATCCTATGGCCGATATTGAGGTGAGGGGTTTGCGTTATGCACCTCCGTCGAATAGACTTTCTGCCTTGTGGCAGGGTGTTTCCAATGAGGCTACGGGTGAGGAGTTTGAGGTGCTGACTTCGTCGCCCACAATTGTTTATCGAAAATTTTAGGACAATGAACAGAGATAGAATCTCCATATTTATCCCCACGCCTATCGAGGCTGCACCGCTTATGCGTCGTGGTGCGAAGGTCAATATCTGTGGTATGGGTCTTATGTGTCACGGCTGTTTGGAGGGCTTTTTGCGCAAGGAACGCCCTGCTCTGGCTATTCTGGCAGGTACGGCAGGAGTCTACGATGATAGTTTCGCGGTTGGCGATTGTGTGGTTGTGCGCACCGAGTGGAACGAGCGTGGAGAGTCTGTCTGCTCTGCACCTGATGCGGAATTGGAAGCACTCTTCCCCTTTGCCGATTCGATGACTGTCGAGAGGGTAGGGGCTACACCAGAGCCGAGTGCGCTTATTGAGAATATGGAGGGCTACCACTTTATGGACATCTGCCGTCGATTGGGTGTGCCTTGTGTGGAGTTACGCGTTATCTCCAACCGTGTGGCCGCTCCGCGTAGCGAGTGGTTTATCGAGGAGAGTTCTGAGAAACTCCCCGATGCGATAGAGAAGATTATAGAATTTTATACCAAATAGTTATGAGGCTTTCGCTGAATATCTCCCCCTGCCCGAACGATACCTTTATGTTCCATGCTATGCTCTTTGGGCTGGTCGATACCGAGGGGTTGGAGTTCGATGTGTCGTTCTATGATATCGAGGAGTTGAACAACCATCTTTTGGATGGCAAGGTGCAGATTAGCAAGTCGAGTTATGCTGTCCTGCCTGCCATTTGTGAGCATTATGCACTGCTCGATAGTGGTAGTGCGCTCGGCAGAGGTAATGGCCCGTTGGTTGTCGCTTCAAGAGATGGAGTGAACCTTTCGGATGGGTCGCTCAGGGTTGCAGTGCCTGGCGAACATACCACTGCTAATATGCTGATGAGCAGACTTTTCCCTGCCATTACAGATAAGACTCCCCGACTCTTTTCGACAATTGCAGAGAGTGTGGAGAAGGGTGAGTTTGATGCAGGAGTTTTGATTCACGAAGGCCGCTTTACCTATCAGGAACGTGGTTTGAAATTGGTTGCCGATCTTGGCGAGGAGTGGGAACGAACAACATCGCTGCCTCTCCCTTTGGGTGCTATTGTGGCAAGCAGGGAGTTGCCTGACGAGGTGCGCCAAAAGGTGGAACGAGTATTGCGTAAGAGTGTGGAGTATGCCTTTGCTAATCCCTCGGCTTCGCTTGAATTTGTCCTTGACCACGCCCGTGAGATGGATTCCGATGTGGTGCGTAGCCATATCGAACTTTTTGTAAATCAGTACTCTATCTCTCTTGGAGAAGAGGGCTTGGCTGCTGTTAGGTGGCTGACAGGGCTTGACTCTAAGCAACTATTCTAACTGCAACACCTCAAAGAATAATGTGCCTAATCCCAACGGTTTGAACTCCTTTCAAAGTGCCGTTTTCCTTATGAAGACTTCTAAATGGTCTAAGTCAAGTCTAAATATACCTTTATGATTTCGCCTCTCGCTACATAGTGGGAGGCGAATTTTGTATTATATCCGAACAAGACCCCAAAAGAGTGTTGTTGTTTGCGAAACTTTTACTAATTTTGTTGTGTCGCGTCAGCGGCATTACATATTTGATGAAAGTGTTTTCGCTTTTATCCTTGATACGAAATCTGACAGTTTCAACGAAAAGAGGATACGACAACACTCATTTCTTGTATAGCTATGTGGCTATGCACTCTCTGTGCATACACCTCATACTATTCAAGTGTGGGGTCTTGTAATCGTTTATTCTTTTCAGGGTTTTGTCAGAACCTCGTGTCAGATAAATTGAAGTCAACTCCACACTTTCTGTTTATATACTAACCTACCGCGTATAGGAGTTGTGCGACAAAATTAATGAAGGAACTATGTTTTGTTCTCAGTGTGGTTGTAAATTAGAAGAAGGTGCAAAGTTTTGTTCCGAGTGTGGTAGTTGTGTGGAATCCGTGAGTGTGGCTAAATCTAACACGCCTGTGTCCATTGCTGTTGCGAAAACAAGCGACAATGTTGCTAATGTAAATCAGACAGAAGTCGTTAAAACCACGTCAACTACGTCAACAAAGCTGACGGAAAGCAAAAACAGTTATATACGAAACACCTCCGCTTATAAGTTTTCACAAGGCATAGCAAAATATCTTGATAGATATTTTCTTGATCCTGTTGTGGGACTGGTCCCTGTTGTTGGTGATGCCTCTCCCGTAGTATTGTCGCTTCCGTCAATCTATTTGGCGTTAGTACACCTGAAATCCATCCCTCTTGCATTGGCAATGATATTCAATGTGATGATTGATATTGTTTTGGGAATTATACCTTTCTATGTCGTTAATATCTTGGATTTCTTCCACAAAGCCTATAAACGAAATATGGAACTTGTTGATGGATGGCTTGATGGAGACAAACAAAAGATAGAGGAAGTAAAGAGTAAAGCTGTTATTACGGCAGTTATGATAGTGTTATTCTGTCTAATTATCTATTGGCTTATTTCCCTGCTTGGGGGTATAGTTGACTCAGTGTTTGGATGGATTGGTGGTTGGTTTGACTAATAATACTTTCAACTATGCAATGCCCTAATTGTAATAACGAGGTTAGCGACAACGCCAAGTTTTGTACGCATTGCGGTAGTAAACTACCACAAATAGCATATTGCTGGCAATGTGGCGTGGTGCTGCCACAAAACGCTAAATTCTGCCCGCAATGCGGCACACCACAAAACGAAAAGCAAATCATCCCGAGCGAACAAACAGTAGTAACGATACCTAAAATTGAGGTAGAAATGCTCTGTCCACATTGTCAGTCGCAATACATCGTTAGTGAGGATAAATGGGGCGGTGAGGGGATGAAATTTGAGTGTGCGCATTGCCACAACACATTTGATATTGCCTTCTGTGGTTATTGTACTGTACATAAAGGATATGTCGCTTTTCGAGCCTATAATACATCCGAAATTATTGGCGCAATAGCTGCTGGCGCAATTAGCGGATATGATAATCCGCAAGGAGCGATAAGTAACCTAATAGGTTCGTTTTTTGACTCTACGCCTAAAGCGAAAGCAATGGGTGTATGTCCAAAGTGCCAACAAGAGTTTGTAAAATGTCCTACCTGCAATCGCGCAGTGCACATTACATATGAAGACGCAGGTGTTGTGACTTGTCCGGATTGCCACTTGCGATTCAAAATGAACTAAATTCATAAATATTATTATGGTACGAACTTACATTATTAGAGTTAGGCGAAGCATTAGAGAACTTGGTCTTGTTGAGGGTATGTCAATAGAGGTACCTATTCGTTGCGGTATGACTCCACGTTACGGTGAGGGTTTTGAATTGGTGCGCCGTATGTTTATGAATAAGTATGGTATTGACATCAACGCAAAGTATGCTTGGGCACCAATTTGGCCTGGTTGTTTCGATATTGAAGAAGTAAGATAAGATTATGACTAGACAAATTGAATTATTGGTAGAACGAGCTATTGAGGGAGAAGAATTTGCCATTAATGGATTAGAGAATATTCGCCAGAGAAATAACCCTCAGGAAATGCAGTGGGTGGCAAACTCATACTTCGACCGAAAGAGGTATACCGAAGCAGCTGAGTGGTTTAGCCTTTGCGCCGCGCATAATGATAGTTATGCCATAACTATTTTAGCCACTATGTATTGCGAAGGCAAAGGTGTTGAGAAGGACGAGGTTGAAGGTGCAAATTTGTATCGTATGGCAGCCGAAATGGGCGATCCCATTGCGCAATATCAACTTGGCACCTGCTATGATGATGGTACAGGCGTAGAGCAAAGTTACAGCGAAGCATTGAAATGGTTTATGTGTTCTGCGGAAGGTTACTATCCACCTGCCTATGCATTGATTGGTGAATACTATTTATGCGGAAATGGCGTTAAACAAGACGATGCAAAAGCAATAGAGTGGTTTCGCAAAAGCGAAGATCGATCTCCAATAGCCCGATTATATCTTGGTATGTGCTACGATAAGGGTAGGGGTGTGGAACAGGACTACGAGATGGCTCGTAATTACTTTATAGGTGTAACAAAAATGACGACTGATCCTGTGACTCCCCCTGAATTCTATATGGAAGCCGAAGAGTTTTTAGGTGATTATTATAGATTAGGGAAAGGTGTAGAAATAGACTACAAGGAGAGTGCAAAATGGTATCATTTAGCTGCAAAACATGGTTCTTCCACAGCGCAGCTTCTTTTATCCACTTTCTACGAACAGGGGTTAGGTGTTGAGAAGAGTGATGCCGAAACTATCAAGTGGTTGCGTACTGCTGCAGAAAATGGAGATCCAGATGCGCAATTTATACTCGGGAAGTTCTACTACCAAGCTCATATTGTGGAAAAAATGTAGAAGAAACTATCAAATGGTTTCGATGTGCGGCCGAACAAGGACACTGCGAAGCACAGTTTTACTTATGGGCATTCTATGATGCAGGTGAAGGCGTTGAGCGAAATGCGGAAGAGGCTCAAAAGTGGCTATTGCTCGCTGCAGAGCAGGGACACGAAAAGGCAATAGAGTTGCTTGAAGAAGAGGACGATAAATAAATTCAGGCGTATGCAGGGTTATATATAACCCACAGCATACGCCTGTTTTTTTATTTTTATTGCATCTCTGAAAGATGCTTGATTTCAGTGTTTTGCTTTCAAAGGCCTTATATGCCTTTCTACTCGTAGTACTTCGTGTTAGGTATATTTTTATTGTAGCGCGGTATCTACTCTTCCAATAGTGGAATCTCAATGCTGCTGGGGTGTTTCTTGCCGCTGAATACGCTTTGGTGTGCTATGCGGGTGCGGGTCTGCTCTGCCCATGGGCCTGCATAGTTGGAGTGGATGCTATACTGCGGGAAGTCCGACGAGGAGATATCTACACGGATACGGCTACCGGGCTGGATTTCCCAGACGATAGGCAACATTTCAACCTCAACCTCAACCACTTCGCCGGGAGTGTAGGTACCACGAGGGCCGAGTTTGTCCTCGCG
>JAFNVE010000012.1 GCA_017379955.1 Tidjanibacter sp.
AAGAATCACTAAATTCCCTAATCTCCTTAAACTCTTTAAGTTCTCTATTTGTTTAGTATCAACACTTCATTCTCTCCGAAGTTATCATACGACGAAGTTATAACTTTTTCGCCGGGTTGTAAGCCCTCGATAACCTCATAATACTGCGGATTCTGTCTGCCGATGCGAATCTCACGGCGGTAGGCCTTCTCGCCCGTAGCGTCGAGAACATATATCCACTTGCCGCCTGTCGCCTGATAGAACGAGCCACGAGGTATCAAGATTGCCTCGGCAGCCTCGCCCAACTGCAAATTGAGGTAGTAGGTCTGACCGCTACGGATATTCTCGGGTGCAGCACCGCTGAAACGGAAGTCCGCCTTGAACTGACCATTGCGCACCTCGGGATATACCTTGCGGAGCTGCATCTCGTAGCGGGTATCCTGACGCTCGAACGATGCTACAAGACCCGTAGTGATGCGGTCAATATAGTGCTCATCAATCTGCGCCTGCACCTTGTAGGTGGTAAGGTCGTTCACCTGACCGATATTTGCGCCCTGCTGGAGCGACTGACCAAGAACGGCATCCAACATACCCACCTCGCCATCGATAGGAGCCTTCACCTTGAGGTTATCCACTCGCTGGCGGATAAGCTCCATATTGCGCTGCATCGAGCGGAGGCTCTCCTCCATCTGCTCAACCTGCGAGGTACGATAGAGCGAGTCCTGACGCTGACGCTCCAAGACCAAATTACGCCTTCCAACAGCAAGCTCATAATCCTCCTTCGAGCGCACATAATCCTCACGAGCCAACAATTTGTCGTTATAGAGGCTCTGATTCTGCTCAAAGGTACGCTTTAATCGCGACACCTCCATGTCGAGTTGTAGCTTCTCCTGGCGCAGAGCCAGACGCTCCTGCTCCATAGAGATCATCGTGTTACGCAAGATGTTCTGCTTCTCGGCAAGGTCTGCCTCCGACTGCAAAATTTGCATCGAGAGGGAGTTGTTCGACATTTCAAGAATTACATCGCCACGCTTTACCTGCGTGCCCTCCTCGGCAACGATACGCTCCACAACGCCCGACTCGAGGGGGGACAACTGGACGGTAGTCATCGGCTGCACGCTACCCGTCAGGCGTACATAGTCGTTAAACTCGCCCTGCTCAACGGTGGCGATATTGACAAGCCCTGCATCGACACGCAAGGTCGAGGAGTTATCACGCAAAATGAGCCAGCCGATAAAGCCAATTAGCACCACAACTGCTGCATAGGGCAGATTCTTCTTCTGAAAGATGGCACGCCATCCTTTCTTCTTTTCAAGTTTAATATCCATATTGTTTGAGTTTTAATTATATTTATATATCTGATTCGTCATTGCGAAGAATTGCATCTGCTATCGGTAGTGATACCTTAAACGGTCTATGCAATTCTGTGGCAATCTACCTTTGTGTTTACCGCATTGCTGATACCTCGGTATTCCGAACGTTTTTTCAACAGCGGTAGATTCCCACGGTCGGGCATAGAGCCTAATTGCAACCAGAGCCCTTTTCGGTTGCCCTCCCTCGGAATGACGGTAATTAGTTATCTAATAAGCGGTTGTCCGTTGTAGTAATCGACCATTCGGCTCTTGACGATATATTGCAGGCGGGCACGGAGCTTGTCCGACTTGGCTTGCAACAGGGTGTTGGCGGCGGTTTGGAGGTCGAGGGCGGAGATTAAGCCATTCTCAAATTTGCGCTCTGCACCATCGTAGGCGAGTTGTGCTGCCGATACCTTCTTCTGCCCCTGCACATACTGCTTGCCGAAGCCCTGCATCTGCTGCCAGGTCTGCGACACCTCGCTCTCTACTGCTCGCTCTATGGCTACTTGCTCCAACTGCGCCGAACGGTAGGCATTGGCTGCTCCGCGCTTCGAGGAGCGTGCTGAAAGACCGTTAAAAATAGGAATAGAGAGCGAAAGTTGAACATATCCACCTCGGTTGTTGCGGAACTGTGTGCCGAAGGGGTCGTACGCCGCCTTATTGTCGAAGTCGATAAAGTAGCTCGTGTTGTAACCGCCATAGAGGTAGAGCGATGGTGAGTATGCACCCTTTGCCTTTGCGAGGTTTAGGCGGCTCTGCTCGGTAGCAAAGCGGCTCGCTGCAATGCGAGGGTTATTTGCCAATGCATAATCCAACAATGCCTGCTCCGAAGAGGCACTTGGCAGAGCCTCCAAATTGATATTGGTCTCGATTACCAGCTGCTCGCCCTGCGGGTAGTTCATCACCTCACGCAACTTGATGTAGGCAAGTGCAAGGTTGTTCTCCTCGGTGGTGAGTAGATAATCGTAGTTTGCCTCCTGCGACTCAATCTCCGCCACATCGGCAGCACTCTTTGTTCCGAGGTCGAACTGTCGGCGCACAAGCTCCAAGGTGCGGCGTGATGCTTCCAACTGCTCACGGGCAATCTTGACTGCCTCGGTATAGTAAACTACATCCATATATGCCGAGAGGGTCTGCATAGCCACCTCATCGCGAGCTATCTCGGTTTCGACAGCACCCCGCTCGCGTGCTACCTTCATCGCTCGCACGGTGTTGATGCCCTGCAAGCCATCAAAGAGGGGCATCGAGCCACTAATGCCGTATGCATTATTAAATGTGGTAACGCTGGTGTAGGCGTTTGTTGCAGGGTCGATACCACGACCGAAGTTCATAGCGCCACCCACCGAGCCATTCACTGCCGGGAACAAGGAGGCAACAGCCTCGCTGTAATTGGTCTTGCTATCATCGTGGGCAAGTTGCTTTTGTCCTACGCTAACGGAGTTCTCAACGGCATAGCGCATACAATCATCTATTGTGAGAGGCTGTGCTACGCACACAAGTGTCAAAAAATTAGACACTGCAAATAGTATTAGTAGTCTTTTCATAATGTTTTTGCGTTTTGCTCTCAATCGTACCAAAGGTGTGCCAAAATATCCAACCACTTGAACCACACGGATTTGCGTTAACGACCCTGTGGGTAAATGTGTCTAATAATTAGACAATCGGTGTGTGATATATTGACACAGCGCGATTTTGTAGTAACTTTGTGAAAAGAAAAGTTGCAAAGTTTATAGGCGATATATTGGTAATACTATGGTTATTCGCAAGATTATAGGTATGCTGTTTGGTGTTCTTTTGATGCAAGGTGTCATAGCCCAAGAGAACACATACGACAATGTTATCGGTGAGGCCATCGCTCGTGGTGACTGGTTTGAAGCAAGGAATCTATACGAGAGTACAGCCGATAGTCTAAGTGATTATATGCGATTGTTCTCCGAGGCACTGCTTGACCATAACTTCAACAAACCCGTGGGTGCTGTAGAGAAAATCCAGCGTATCTACGACGAGTACAACGCACATATGGGCAGTAATGTATTCTCGTTGTTTTGGACGATGTCAGAAAACTTGGCGAAACTCGGACACTTCGAGGTCGCCTATGGCATCTGCACAAGTCTGCTTGAACAGGCAAGGGAGTATATGGACGAGGGAACACGAATTGCATACGAGACCAATGTCGTGCTTTTCGGTCTAAAATCGCAGTGGCCCAAAATACAGGTGACGAATACAGGGGTAAATTATGAGATACCATTCAAAATTGAAGACGAGCAAATAAAGTTCTCGGCTGAAAGTGGCAACCAAAGATTTGGTGTGATGCTCGACTCTGCAAGTCAGATAACAGTCATAGATAGAGAGTTAGCACAACAGTTGGAATTGAATATATCAGCTGACTCTATACAATTCAACGAAACACGATGCTCTCTAACGCTACTCAATACATTGCATCTTGGTTCAGCCAAGTTTGTTAATGTCGTGTGCGCTGTACTACCACTAAGGGAGGTTGGTGTGACGGATTGCAGTATGATTCTCGGCAACGATATGTTGTGTATCTTCCCCGAAATTGAATTGGACTACGAGCATTGTAGGTTGCATTTGAGATCTCAGTATGACATATTACCCAATACCCCTCGAAACCTTATGTTTAATAAGGTCCCATACATTCAAGCAAAAATAGATGGACTTCCCACAACGATACTTTGGGATACGGGTAGTAATAAGTCATCCATAGAGCCACATTTCTACAATGCGCATCGTGACCAGCTACCAGCGACAAGTAAGCACGGCCGTAAGCGTGGAAAGACAGCAACAGGCAAAACCAGTAAACTCAAATACGCCATTTTGCCACATATGAACCTGACCATTGGAGATCTAACTGGAGGAATGAAGGATGTATATATGATTGAGGATATGCCTCACGCCGAGTTGATGAGCGTACCATTTGATGCGACTTTAGGTGCAGTGCCTCCCGTAGAATTCAAACGACTGATAATCAATTTTAAGGAAATGTATTTTGTTGTAAAATAGCATCGACAAATGTGTTATAATAGAGAATTTGATTACCTTTGTAAGAGATAATAAATACTTCATTATGGATAATAGAATGCCAATAGATAAGGAATATAAGCAGTGGATTAAAGAGATAAAGAGCTATATCCGTAGTCAGCAGATAAAGGCAGCAGTAAAGGTTAATACTGAATTGCTAAAAGTCTATTGGCGTTTGGGTAGCGATATTGCTACACATAAGGCCGATGCACAATGGGGAAGCAAATTCTATGAGTCATTGAGCATAGAGTTGAAGACTGAATTCCCTGATACGAGGGGCTTTTCGGTTACAAATCTCAAATACTGCAAACGCTTCTATGAACTTTATAGTCAATCGGATATAATTAGTCAACAACTTGTTGACGAAATGGAATTGCCTATATTCTCTATTCCTTGGGGGCACCATACAGAAATTATTGCAAAATGCAAAACTGTTGACGAAGCACTATTCTATGTGAATAAAACCATAGAGAATGGTTGGAGTCGAGCTATGCTGTTGAATTTCCTTGACACAAAATTATATCTAACAGAAGGCAAGGCAATAACAAACTTTCAGAGATTGTTGCCATCTCCCGTTAGCGACTTGGCACAGCAAACATTGAAAGACCCATATAATTTTGATTTTCTGACTATTCGCCAGAATTATGATGAAAAGGAATTGCAAAAGGCTTTAACAACCAATATCACAAAATTTCTTTTGGAATTGGGTAGTGGTTTTGCCTATGTAGGAGAGCAGTACCGTTTACAAGTTGGCGAGCAGGAGTTCTTTGCAGACTTGCTCTTCTATCATTTGAAACTGCGTTGCTATGTTGTTATTGAATTGAAGGTTGAGAGATTCAAGCCCGAGCATCTTGGACAGTTAGGTTTCTATATTACTGCTATCGATAGAGATGTAAAGAGTGATGCGGATAATCCAACCATCGGTTTGTTGATTTGCAAAACCAAAGACAGCCTCGTTGCAGAGTACGCATTAGGCTCAACAACATTGCCAATAGGAATTTCAGAATACGAATTGAAGCAAGTTATCCCTGATGACTTCAAAGGCTCACTTCCAACTATTGAAGAGATTGAGGCGAAACTAAACGAATAAAGAGCAGAAATATGGCAAAGGTAGGTAAATTGTTAATTGTGGATGATAACCGTTCGATACTCTCGGCGGTGAAGTTGCTCACCGAATCATTTTTTGAGGAGGTGCTGACACTGCCATCTCCTAACACCTTGATTTCCACCTTGCAGAAGTCTGCGCCCGATGTGGTGCTCCTCGATATGAACTTCCACGCCGGCATCAATACGGGCAACGAGGGGCTCTATTGGCTTAATGAGGTGCTGTCGAAATTCCCCGAAACAAAGGTTGTGCTCTTTACCGCCTACGCTGATATCGAGTTGGCGGTGCGTGCGATGAAGGAGGGTGCTTTCGATTTTGTTGTCAAACCTTGGGATAATGCCAAGCTGATTGCCACGCTCCAAAATGCCTATAAGGCAGCCAAAGGCAAGGCTAAGAAACCAACCAAGCAGCAGACCGCCGAGCCACAGGCAGAGATGTATTGGGGCGAGAGTGCGGAGATGAAGCGCATCCGCAAGGTTGTGGAGCATGTCGCCACAACCGATGCCAATATCCTTATTACAGGCGAGAATGGCACGGGTAAGGAGGTGCTTGCGCGTGAGATTCACCGCCAGTCGGCACGCTGTCGAAAGACGATGGTGTCGCTCGATATGGGTGCCATTCCCGATACGCTTTTCGAGAGCGAATTGTTTGGTCATACGAAAGGTGCGTTTACCGATGCTCGCACCGATAGGGAGGGAAAGTTTGAGACCGCCAACAGCTCAACGCTCTTTATGGACGAGATTGGCAACCTGCCACTCCATCTGCAAGCCAAGATGCTCGCTGTGTTGCAAAATCGTGCGGTAACACGCCTCGGTGCCAATGAAGCTACGCCCGTAGATATTCGCCTTATCTCGGCGACTAACCGCGACCTACACGAGGCAGTTGCGAAGGGCGAGTTCCGACAAGACCTTTTGTTCCGCATCAATACCATACATATCCATATCCCGCCCCTGCGTAACCGCAAGGAGGATATTGTGCCCCTTGCCGAGCGATTTATCGAGCGATATGGGCAGAAGTATGGCAAGGCAGGTTTGATGCTCTCGGGCGATGCTGCAGAGAAACTTACAAACCACTCGTGGGAGGGTAATATCCGCGAGTTGCAGAATACCATAGAGAAGGCTGTGATTATGTGCGATGGCGATATTATCTCGCCCGACCACCTCGAACTCCACACCTCGCAACGCCCTATGAACGAGAGCCAGACGCTCGAAGAGATGGAGCGACAGACAATCGCCAACGCCATAGCACAGTGCGGCGGCAACCTCTCGCAGGTGGCGCAACAGCTCGGCATTACACGCCAAACACTCTACAACAAGATTAAACGCTACGGCTTGTGAAACGACAGCAGAACATACCATATGGCAAAATCGGTGCTTATGCAGCGGTCATCATCGTGATGGCTGCCTTGTCTGGTTATGTCTGGGCGACCAACCGCCACGCACACCTCATTGCCACCATCCCGATTATTATCTTCTGCCTATTCCGACTCTTACGCATCTACAACGAGCTGGTCGAGCGACTGATGTTTGTCTTCAACGCCGTGCAGAACGATGACTACTCATTCCGCTTTACAGAGAACCCAAATATCACACGCCACGCACTGATCAATCAATCGCTCAACCGCATCAAAGAGGTGATGGACAATGCCAAGATGCAGATTCGCGAGCGAGAGAAATACTTTGAGCTGATAATGGAGTGCGCGGGTATCGGTATTGTTACCGTGATGGAGAATGGCACAGTAATGCAGACCAACTCCAAGGTCTTAAATATCTTGGGTGTGGAGCGACTTAG